>CAZXXB010000059.1:0-17409 GCA_964644185.1 uncultured Myxococcota bacterium | reverse complement strand
CCTGCACGGTACTAAGCGGCGCCGTCGGCCCGCTCGCGAGTGACCCACACGACGCCCCGCCGATGACGAAGACACGCTTGCCGTCGGGTGACGCTGCCGTGTGCCCGAAGACCGGCGTCGAGAGCGCCGCGCCGACACTGTATGGACGATCATTGAACGCCGCCGTCATCGCGATAGCGGTGGGCGATGCCGACGCGCCCAGCTCAAACGCCTCGCTCGCCGCACGCAGCACGAGCTGACTTGCGCCGTTGTACGCGCTCAGCGTGAGACGCAGCGACTTGCCCACTGGCGGGTCGGCAACGGGCTCGGCAAAGCGAATCGTCGTGCCCTCAATCACGACCGGATACGTCTGCTCTGACTCGCCGACGATGACGAGCGTTGCCTCGGCACGGGTGATGGCGTCGAGCGCGACCCGCTCGTCGTTGGGCACCCGCAATCGCAGCGAAAGCGTGTAGTCGTCGCCGCCAGCATCGTCGTCATCGTCGTCGCCGCACCCGGTCAGGGCCACAGGCGAGCAACACAGCGTTGCGGCGACGAGCGAAGATGCGAGCGCATGCGCCACGCGAAGCGCGCGCGCCGGCGAAGCGGCAAAGTGATGCGATGGGCAGAAGTTGATGCGCGTCATGGTGCTGGCTCTCGCGGTGCTGCGACGATTTGTCCATCGAGGTTGAGGGTCGGACCCGAAGCTGTACCGCCGCCGCCGTCGTCGCCCTGTGTGAGAAAATAGGTCGCGACACCGGCCCCGGCGAGCACTGCCGCGCCACCGACGATGGCGACCCAGAACCACCACTTCTCATGTACGGGTTTGTCGTCGCGCAGGCTCGCGGCCCCGGCCGTTACGGCGACCTCTTTCGCTGCCCCCAGCAACGCCTTCGTAAAGTCGATGTCGGGTGGCGGTGGCGTCGCCGCCAATGTCACCAGCTCGGGCCCCGGCATCTCAAGCGCGGTCATGAGCTGCGACACCGACGGACCAAGCGTGTCGCTCGTCGCGCTCACGGGCGCCACACCAACACGCACGGGGCTTGCCGCATCCGCCGGAATCCGCGCCAGCACGAGGTAGTTGTCGTTGCCAATCGGGTGCAGTGTCCAGACGAGTGTCGCGGTCGCACCACTCGACTCGGCAACGTTGCGCGCAAGCATCGTCTGGGCTTCACGCGCATTCGGCGCGTAGAGCGACCGCTTCATCTCGACGAGCGTGCGCGCGCGATTCGACTCGCTCAATGGAATCTCAAGATCGGTCTGCCCGGGGGCGAGCGCGACTTCACCGCGAAACGTCACGTACCCCGGCATCTGCACGATGATGTAGTGCTTGCCGTCTGCGGGCGGAGTGAGCCTGAGGTTGCGCGTCAGCGGCGTGACGCCGAGGTTCTGGCCGTTAAAAATCACGGTCGCGCCCGGCGGCGTGCTCGTGATGTTGACGCGTGACATTGGCTCGGCCTCGACGCGGCGGCGAATCTCTTGCAGCCGACGCGCAACGATGGGTGGCGCCAGCGCAGGGTCGGCCTGATACACGTCGTCGAGCAACGCGATGTCGCGAAACACCGCATCGACTGCCGTGCCATCGGCGTTCGAATAATAGACCATCGCCATCAAAAACAGCGTCTGCGCGATCAGCCCGTTGTCGAAGAGCCACGCCCGGTTGCGATAGAGCAGGTCGCGGGCGCGGGTAAGGCTCGCAAGCGCCATCTCAAACTCGAGTCCGTCATAGTAGCGACGGCCCTCGGCGGCGAGACGTTGCGCCTCGTCGATCGCCGACTTCGCGTCGCCGGGTATCGACATGTCGAGCACGGGACGTTCAAGCTCCGCCGCCGAGAGAATCGTCAGCGAGCGTTGATCGGCCTCGTACTGAATCGCGCTCGTCACCGCCGTCACGAGCAATCCGCGTTCGACGAGGTGACCGGTGTGGGCGTGCACGACGACGGCATTGCGTGTCGAGACCGGTGACGCCTGCGCACGGGCAAGCGTCGGGGCCATCAGCTCGATGACGAGCAGGCCCACGAGCGCGACCGCGGTCGTGCGCAAGGCTGGGTGCAGGGTTGGGGCGTTCACGTTCATCACCTCACCGCATGGTAACTTGCCCGCGCGGGTTGCGGGGTTCATGGTGCTCGCACAAGTTGACGCAAGAGATTATGATGGCGCGCGAACGGGGGTCAAACCCGTTTGCAGGCTAAGTGTGATTCGCCATCCGCTGCCCACCATTGAGATCGGATTCTTCATGCTGCGTTTCTGGCTGCAACCGTGCTTGCGCACGTGCCTGCGCACGGGGGCCCGTACCGGGCTGAGTGTGCTCATCTTCACCGTGAGTCTCGTCGTTTCGCAACCTCAACTCGCCAATGCTGGTGCGCTGTTTGAAGGCGACGACGGCCCCGGTGAAGGCGTGATGCGCGCACACGCTCTTCTCGGCGCGCAAGCCTTCAACCAGCGCTTCACCAACGAGTGGGAAAGGCAATCGCTCGGCGCCACCGGTGTCTACGCGCCCCTCGCGCTCGGCCTTCGATTTGGCATCATCGCCGGGCTCGACGCCGGACTTCAGCTCTCGGGCGTCTACGTGCGCGACGGCGGCTTTGACGTCAGCGCCATCTCGCTGCGCGAGCTGCGTCCGTCGCTCGGCTACACCTTCGGCTTCTCAAACCACATGACGCTTACGCTGCGCGCAGGGGCGAAGATCGACGCCGGACGCGACATCACGGGGTTGCAACTCGACGATGTGCCGACGACCGACAACCAGCACGGTGTCGAGGCGCAGCTCTACTGGTTCTACCGGCCGGTCGATGCGCTCACGCTGCGCGCCGGGCTCGGCTTCGTCTTCAACTTTCTCACGACCAGAACCCTGCCAGACGCGGGCGCGACGACGTTTCAAAACGGCGCGCTTTTCGACCCCAACTTCACCGTCGCGTGGCGCGTCACACGCTGGCTCGAACTCAGCGTCGGCCTTGGCGCAGCACTACGCACGCAGTCGTATGCGGGGGGCGACGCACCAGGCTACCAGCAACCCGTCGAGGGCGAGCCGGGTCAGTTCACCCGCGGTGGATACGTCGCCGACTCTGAGGTCGTTGCGCTCTACGCGCTGCCCGCGGTCGCGTTCCTGCCGATTCCAACCCAGCGCATCACCATCGCCCTCGCGTCGGCGGGCGAAGACTTTGTGCGCGGGCTGGTCTTTGCCGGGCGCAACGAGACGGCGACGACGTTTCCACCCGTGACATTGACGTGGCAGGGCGAGTTCTCGCTGACCAAACCCCCGCCACCACAAAAATCTGTGGCCGACGACGAATAACTGAGCCCGGTCTAAGGCACCGGAACCCGAACTCCAGCAATTGCAGGGCTTTCCGATGGCATATCCGTTGCTACATTGACGTCAGTCAGAGCACACGCGCAGACGCGGCGTCGTCTGCAATAAGGGGAGACAGTCTCATGCACAGCAAATTCACGTTGACGTGGGGCGCAGGCGCTCGTGGTGTTGGGGTATGTCGGGTTGTAGCTGGGCTCTTCGTCGCGCTGGCAATGGGCGCGTGCGACGGCGCGGTCAACGCGCTGCCCGACGGCTTCGCCCCCGGCGATGACGACGACACCGGGCTTCCATGGGACCCCGATGGACCAGACGACGTAGCCGGTTACCCCGTCAGCGTCGATGAAGCCGCGATGCGCGCCGTCGTGCGCGACGGCGACGTGACGGTGACCGTGCCGCTTACACTCTCGCGCGGCACCACCGCGACGGGCCGCGTGACGCTCACCGTCGTTCGGCTCTCGGCGTCAGGTGACACGACAGACGTCTCGCGCAGCACCACGTTCGATTTCGCAAAAAACAGCGAGCCCAAACTGACGCTCTCGGTCGCGGGCGTCAACGACGCAAAGGGCACCGCCTCATACGTCATCGCCTACGACGTCAAAACCAACGTCGAGGGTGCCGTCGCCGCTCGCGGAACCCGCAGCCTCTTCGACATCGTCGAAAAGACCCGCACCCTCGCGCTCGGCAACGACAAACTCTTCGCGGGTGGCGTGACGCTCTTGCGCCTCATCGTCAGCGACCCCAAAACCGGCAAGCCGCGCGCCAACACCACGGTCGCAGTGACCCTCGTCGCTGGCGATCGCGAAGAGCAACTCTTTTCAGGCATCACCGACGACTTCGGCTTCATCAACCCCAACGTCGCAACCCCCGACGATCTCTCGGGCAGCGCAACCCTCAAGATTCAAATCGCCGACGGCGGAGACACCATCTTGCAGCCGGTCTCCATTGTCCGCGAGGCCAAGGTATTGCTCACCACCGACAAGCCGCTCTACCAACCCGGACAAACGATGCACCTGCGCGTGCTCGCCCTCAAGCGCCCCGCGTTACGCCCGGCGGCGGGCGCACAAGCGCGATTCGAGGTGCTGGACGGCAAGGGCAACAAGGTCTTCAAGCGCGAAGTGACTCTCAACGACTACGGTGTCGCGGGTGCGACGTTCGCCATCGCATCGGTGGTCAACACCGGCAAATACACGGTGCGCGCGGTGGTCGATGACACGACGACCGAAAAGACCGTCACCGTCGACCGCTACGTGCTGCCCAAGTTCAATGTCGTGACCACCGCCGAGCGCCCCTACTACAAACCGGGCGACCTTCTGCGCGCGACCGTCGATGCCCGCTACTTTTTTGGCAAGCCCGTCGCCGACGCGACCGTCACCGTCGCCGCCTACCGCTCGGATGTCGAAGTTGAAAAGTTCAACGAAGTGAGCGGCAAGACCAACGCCGAGGGGCTCTACACGTTCTCATTCGAACTACCGACGTTCTTTGCCGGTACGCCACTCGACCAGGGCAACGCCTCGGTACTGCTCGAAGTCAAAGTCGTTGACCCCGCCGGGCAAACCTTCACCAACGTCAAGACCATCACCGTCGCCGGTGCCGACCTCGTCGCGCTGATGTTCTCAGAACAGGCCGAGATCGTGCCGGGCATCGCCAATCGCTTTTTCATCTCGGTCACCGACCCCATCGGCAACCCCATTGTCGGCGCCGGATTCACCGTGGGCGTTGATGGGCTTGAGGTCGCCTCTGGCTCAACCGACGCCTTCGGCCTTGCCGACTTCACCTACGCACCGCCCGGCACGCAATTCGTCGCTGCACTCAGCGCCGTCGGCGCCGGTGGCGCATCCGTCGAGCGCGAGACTTCATTCTCAGCGGGCACCGCTGGTGTCGAGGCGATTCTGCTGCGCACCGACAAAGCCATCTACAAAGTCGGTGAAAGCATCGACGCGCGCATTCTCGCCTCGGGCGGACGCACCGGACGCGTCTTCGTCGATGTGATTCGTGCGGGGCAGACCGCCGCCATGCTTGCGCTCGACCTCGAAGCGGGTGAGGCGCAGACGACGATCGACGTCTCCGCCGATCTCGCTGGCCCCATCACCCTCTTCGCCTATCAAATCGGCGAGTCGGGCAACCTCATTCGCGCGTCACGGCTCATCTTCGTGCGCGGCGCCAACGACCTCGCGCTCAGCGCGACGCTCGACAAGAGCATCTACAAGCCAGCCGAAGAGGCGAAGATCGACTTCGAAGTCAAAGGCCCCGACGGTAGCGGTGTCCAATCGGCGCTCGGCGTCTACATCGTTGACGAAGCCGTCTACGCGCTCACCGAAAATCGCCCCGGACTCGAAAAGCTCTTCTTCCTCATCGAAGGCGAAATTGCCGAGCCGCGCATTCAGGTGCAGGGCTTTTCAAACAGCGACTACGTCAACCCCTCTGACGATACCGAGCGCGATGAACGCGCGGGTGAAGTGCTTGCCGCCTCCGCCGAGCCACTCGCTGGCTACCCCCTCAACGTCGATACCTACGCGGGGCTCGAACAAAGCGCCGTCTCAACCCTCACCGCGCGAGTCAAAGCCGACGTCACCGCGATGATCGACCTGCTCGGCGTCTACGCAAAACAGGGCGTGCTCACCTACGAAAACGCCGATGTGCTCGTGCCCGGCTACCTTGCCGACTACACCGACCCATTCGGACGTCGCTACCGCGTCGCCGTCGAGAGCGCATCATACCAGCTCGTCGTCGAGTCTGACGGTGCCGATGAAACGCGTGGCACTACAGACGACCTCAAGGTCACAGACTCGCTCTACCGCGCATTCTACGACAGCGAGTGGGATGACGACGACGCGTTTCCCGGTGATGGGGGTGGCTTTGACGACGACGACTTCGCCGCGGATGACGACGACGCCACCGAGGCCCCCGGCAACGACGACGACAGCAACGGTGGCGGTGACGCGGGCCCGCGCGTGCGCAAATTCTTCCCCGAAACCCTGCTTGCAGAGCCCGCCATCATCACCGACGAGAGCGGCAAAGCAACCCTCACCGTGCCACTCGCCGACTCGATCACCACATGGCGCATGAGCGCGCTTGCCTCGTCATCCACCGGTGCCATCGGCTCGATGGAAAAAGGCATCACCGTCTTTCAAGATTTCTTCGTCGACCTCGATCTCCCCAGCGCCATCACCCGCAACGATACCTTTTCGGTGCCCGTCGCCGTCTTCAACTACCTCGAAACCCCGCAAGACGTGACGCTGACCCTCAAGCAAGAGCCGTGGTTCGCGCTCGACGACGCCGCGGTCAAAGCCGTATCACTCGCACCCGGTGCCGTCGCGTCGGTGAGCTTCAAAGTGCGCGCACTCGAAGTCGGCACCCACGCGTTTCAGGTCACCGGCGAGGCTCAGGGCGGCGCTGATGCCGTGCGCCGCAACGTGCGCGTCACCCCAGACGGCGACCCCGTCATCGCCAACTTCTCGGGCGCGCTCGACGGCAAGATCGATCACGAGGTGAGCTTCCCCGCAGGTGTCGTCCCGGGCGCCAATGAACTCGTGCTCAAGATCTATCCCGGCCTGCTCTCGCAGGCCGTGGATGGACTCGACGCGATCTTGCGTTACCCCGATGGCTGCTTCGAGCAAACCTCGAGCACCAGCTACCCCAACGCCCTCGTGCTCAACTATCTGCGCACCACCGGCCAGGTGAACCCCGAGGTCGAAGCCAAGGCCCTCGAATTCATCGCCCTCGGCTACCAGCGCCTCGTCACCTTCGAAGTCGCCGGCGGCGGATTCGAATGGTTCGGCAACGACCCCGCCCACACGATTCTCACCGCCTACGGCCTGCAGTTTAGCGACACCCGCAAGGTCTACGACATCGATGACGCCGTCATCACCCGCACCCAGGCATGGCTCGCCTCAAAGCAGAAGCCCGCTGGCTCATGGGTCCCCGACGCAGGCGGCATCGCTGAAGGCGCGATCAACAACTTCCAGTCGAGCGCACTGCGCAACACCGCCTACGTTGTCTGGGCTCTGCTCGAATCGGGCTACGCCGACACCGCCGTCATCGAGAGCGGACTCACCTACCTGCGGCAAAACCAGTCGGGCACCATCGACACCTACACACGCGCGCTGCTCGCCAACGCATTCGTCGCCGCCGACCCGACGAGCGCCGACGCCGACGCGGCCCTCGCAAAGCTAGACGAGGCGAAGCAGACCGACGACAAGGGCCGCGTCTACTGGACCTCCGAAGAACCCAGCGAGACCTTCTCAACTGGCGGCGGGCTCACGCTCGAAACCACCGCACTCGCCGCCTACGCGATGCTGCGCGCTTCGGCCTACACCGACGTCGCAACCTCGGCCATCGACTATCTCGCCGGTTCAAAAGACAGCTTCGGCAACTGGGAAACCACACAGGGCACAATCTACGCGCTCAAAGCGATGATCGAGGCCGCCTCGCTGCGCGGCGGCGACGAGGGCGGCACCGTGAAGATCAAAGTCAACGGAAACACCGTCGCCGATCTCACCATCGCAGCCGACGAGGCCGACATCGTGCGCCTCTTTGATCTCACCGGCGAGGCCGATGCCGCCGTCAACACCGTCACCCTCGAAGAGAGCGGCGATGGACGCTTCTTCTACCAGCTCGTCGCGACCCACTACGTGCCGTGGGCGACAGGCGGCGCACCCGCCGAGAGCGACGTGCTGGCGATCGACGTGGCGTATGATCGCACCTCGCTTGCGGTCGATGAGACCGCCCTCGCGACCGTCACCATCACAAACCGCGTCGAGGCCGAGGCGCGCATGGTGCTCGTTGACCTTGGTATTCCGGCCGGGTTCAGCCTCGTCGCTGAAGACCTCGAGGCCTACACCGGTACGCTGATTCAACGCTACGAAGTCGCCCCGCGCCAGTTGATCGTCTACCTCTACGGAGTCCCCGCGAGCGGAGTCGTGACGTTCAGCTACAGGGTGCGCGCCGACATGCCGCTCAAATCGACGGCACCGCGCTCGGCAGCCTACCCGTACTACACGCCCGAAGAGCGCGCAGAGACGGCACCGGTCGAATTTGTCGTGAGCGCAGGCAACTAGTTTCAGCGCGGCTTAGAACTCGCCGCGAATCGCGAGCGTCCCCGCACCGGGCAGCACTTTCACGCGCGGCGCTTCACCACGCAGGTCGGTGGGGCGCCGTTGCGACGCGATGTCGTAGATTGCAAGCCCAAGCCCCGTCGCCGCGATGATGCCACCGCCGATGTAGAGCCCCTGCGCCACGTTCCACTTGCTCTCGCCATCGGCAAGGGTATCGACGTAGGCGACGTTGCGGTCGGCAAACTGCGCGTTGGCGTCATCGACGAGGCCCTGCGACTGCGCGTTGAAATATCCACCCACGCCAATCAGCACGACACCCGCCGCAAACGTGCTCCACCCCACCGCCTGATACGGAAACCGCTGGCGCTGCTCGAGCGTCGCCGTCGCCATCGGGCGCACCGGCGCACCCTCAACCGCTGCTGCCGCGGGGGCGTCGTTGAGCGTTGCGCGCCCCGCCGCTTTGGGTGCTTCACGCGCAACGACCGCGGGCGACTCTGACGCGTTGAGCGCAACCGCACCCGCAAGCGTCACCGGCGTCGATGAAAACGCCACCGCACCGCCCGCTTCATCGCCATCGTGCGACGTAATCTCAATCGTGTGCGCACCCGCCGTGAGATCGAGCGCGAGAACGCCCGGTGACGACGGCATCATGTTGTCGAGTTCATTCCAGCTATCGCGCGACATCGTGCTGCGCTGAAGTTTCGGCTGCGCCACCACCTTGCCGTTGTCTCGCACTTCGAGGTTCAAAAAGCGTGCTCGCGTGCCCCCGCCAAGCGTCAGTCGCGGCTGGTTCGCGCGCACGATGACAAACACGCGGCCGGGACCGCTCGCCGTCGCGATCACCGCCGTGCCGGGCTTCACCATGTAGTAGACCCGGTCGGCCTCGCTCGTGAGCGTCAAAAACTCGTTGTCGCTCGTCACCTCGGCTTCGACGGCCTCTGCCACGTGCGTGACACCCACCGCACCCAGCGCAAGCAACAGCGCGAGGGCAGGGCGCATCGCCGCGCCAATGGCACGTGCGATACCTTCGTGAGAGATGTGCGGGGCGCGCTGGCAGACACGGACACTCATGGTTTCACCCGTTGGGCTATCGAGCATGACGCATACTCGAAACTTTTCGCTTCAGGTTACGTATCGCGGCGGCTGAGGCGTTGCAACCGTCAGCACCGTCGCCTCAAAACTTCGCGCTCGCCCCACCCGTCGCCGCAACGCGCACCCACAGCGTCTTCGCCGCCGCGTCGTAAAAGAAGCCGCTCTCCGCCGCTTCAAGCTCCGCAAGCGAATCGAAGCTCGCGGCAGCCTCTCCATCAATGCTCACGGACGTTGCCGCGGCCCCCACACCGCGCACCTCAAAGATTGCCCCCGAGTCGAACTTTTCGCCCGTCGTGTATTCAAGCTGCAACGTCGTGTTGTCCTCGCCGGTGTACCCACTCGCCAGCGAAGACCCATCAAAAAGTTCCCGCGCAGGTATCCCGTCAACATTGCCCATCTTGGCCGGATACGTCAGCACGTACAGCACACCCGGGTCGTTCGCGTAGCTCTCGATGCCTTCGTCGTCGGTCGGTGCCGTCGTGTCGATGGTCGGGCGCAGCATCGGTATCATCGCCCCCTCGCGCACATACACAGGCGGCTGACCGAGCGGAGCCGCTGCGGTAATCGTCAACGTCTTGTTCGGCTCAACCGTCGTCGCTTCCCCCGTCCAGAAATCATACCAGGTACCGGGTGGAATCATCACGTCGCGCTCGCTCACGCCCCCCTCAATCACCGGCGCAATCATGAGGTCTGGCCCAAACAGGTACTGGTCGTCGGGGTGCTCATTCAACTCAGGGTACGCAAGCCCAAATGGAATCTGAATCGGGTAACCGTTCCCAAGCATCTCGCGCGCCAGCGTGTACACATACGGAAACAGCCGCATGTGCAGCCGCGTGAAGTAGCGGTAGTTGTCGAGCAACTCCTGATCAAACCCGTACCGCGCAAACTCCCACGCCACGTGGTTGTCGCTGCCGCCCACCTGCATCACCGTCGAAAAGCACGTCTGCTCGAACCAGCGATGAAACACCTCGCGCGACGGCGGCGAAAACGTGTACCCACCCGTGTCGGCCCCGTAAAACGGATACCCCGAGGCACCGAGCGAAAGTCCGTTGATCATCGAGGCCGGCAAGCCCCCCACCCGTTGCTCGCTCTCGCCCGGCATCACCTCGCGCCACCGCGCAAAGTCGGCGTTGAGGTCGCCCGGCCAAATCACATCAACATACTTCTGCCCGCCCGCTTTGCCAGCGCGCGCAATGATGAAGCTGCCCGTTGGTGAGAGATTCTCGAAGTACGCCCGATGGTACAGTTCCTGATACCTGTTGTGCATCGTCCGCTCGTCACTGCCATCGAAAAACTGCCACTTGTTGCTGCGATTGCCCGCCACGCCCGGCACCACGTCTTCGGCAAAATCGAGCTTGAACCCTTCGACCCCCATCTCGGTGTAGATGCTGATGTTCGACTTCCACCACGCGAACGCTTCGGGGTTCGTCAAATCAATCGGTGCCGACCCAAACGAATTCAGAAGCAACCCGTACTCTGGTGGAAAGTACCCCTCCGCAACCGCCGTCTCGTAGAACTCGCCAGCACCGGGCGTCTCGTACGGCGTGTGCCACACCGCCACGCGAAACCCCTGCGCGTGCGCGTAATCAATCATCGCCTGCGGGTCGTCGTACTTCGCCGGATCAAAATCAAACGTGTTGAGCGCGCTCGCATATGGACGATCAATCCAGTACCCGCTTGTCGCAAGGTCGAGGTCGCGAATCGCAAACAGGTCGTGCATCACACCCGGATTGTTCTCATCGGTCGCCTCAGGCTTACCTTGCCCCGGCGTCTCGTCGCGCCACACCCACGGCCCAAACGCCCACTCTGCCGGTATCCGCGGGTAGCCCGTCGTCTCATAATACGGCTTGAGCACGTTCATCGGGCTGAAGGCACCAAAGACGTAAAACGTGATGCCACCGACGCTCGCGCTGCCCGTGCCAAACGTCGCCTCGACGCGGTCGGCGTTCTTCTTCGCCACGTCAAACATCGCCGGGTAGGGCGAGTCGACGAAGAGTCCCCAGCCGTTCGTGCCAATCAGCAGCGGAACCGTCACGTGCCGCTCGTTGTAAAGGCTCTCGGTCCCCTGCTCGATCTCAAGCTGCATCGCGCGCTTTTTTCCGCGATGGGCGGGCGACTCGTGGTCGGTGCCGAGACCATAAAAATTCTCGTCGGCATCGACGCGCGGGCGAATGCGAAAGTACGCCACTTTGTCGGCACCATCTTTCGGCGTCAGTTTCGCGCTGAAGCGTCCACCCGAAACCTCATTCACCGCGAGCTCAGCCGTGCTGTCGTCGCTGTACGTGAGTGCCAATGTGAGCGTCTTGGCGGTCTCACTTTCAAGTGCGACCTCGGTCACGTTCAGCCACTCGAGTCCGCGCGGTTCGACGGCGGTAAACGGCGGCGGACCATCATACTCAAGCCACCACGGGTCATAGTTGTATTGGTCGTCAACGCGCCGCACCTTGCCAAGTTGCAGGCTCTCGGCATCGAACTCGATCAGCGTGTCGCCATCGCGCCTCAAGAGAAGTGTCGCGGGCGCAACGAACGTCACAGAAAACTGGTCGCCAATGCTGGCATCGCTGAGATCGTCGTCATCACCATCGTCATCATCGTCATCATCATCGTTCGTCGCGCTGTCGTCATCGTCACCGGTCACGTCGTCATCGTCATCGTCCGTGTCATCATCGTCGCCTGTGTCATCATCATCGCCCGTGTCATCATCATCGCCCGGCGTCGACGTGTCGGTGTCGTCGCCCGTGTCGTCGGTGCCCGACGTGTCGGTGTCATCGCCCGTGTCGTCGTCGTCATCGCCACCACAGCCCGGCGCGATGACCCACAGCGCGGTCGCAAGGGCGACGGCAAAGGCACGACGAAGAAACGAGCGGTGCGGGGTAAGTTGCAGCGGTTTGAGCATGGTGCGCGATTCCCTTTGTGAGCTAACCGGCATCCATCGTAGCACAGAGATTTCGCGTCAACGCAACACGCAGTCACGCTGCCCGCTTGCGCAACCGGCGACAGCCTGCCACGGTGATGTCATGCGCATCGTGCTCGCAACCGTCGGCTCGCGTGGCGACGTACAACCCTCGGCACTACTCGCCCGCGCGCTCAAGCTGCGCGGACACGACGTGCTGCTCGCTGCTCCACCCGGTTTTCGCCCATGGGCCGATGACTTCGATCTCGAATTCGCCCCGCTTGGTAGCGACATTCACGCCCTCGTCGTCGATAACCCCGACATCAGCTCAAAAAATCCGTTCGCGGCGCTACCAAAGCAGATGCAGCTCATGCGGCGAGAAGTCGCCGGTCAGTTTCGCGACCTGGGTGCCGCCGCTGAAGGTGCCGACTTTGTCGTGGGCGGAGGCGTGCTTGCCGCAGGCTCGTCGGTGGCCGAGCGCCTCGGCGTGCCCTTCGCCTACCTCGCCATGCAAAACCAGATCGTCCCCTCGCGCCATCACCCACCCGCGATGGTGCCATGGTACGGCCTGCCCAGAATTCTCAACGTACTCGCGTGGAAGTCGTTTGGCCTTCTCACCCGATACGTCTTTCTGCCCCCAATCAACAACGAGCGTGAACGCTTGGGACTCGGGAAACTTCGCGAGGTCATGGACCTCGTACTCGGTGGACGCGTCTTCGTCGCCACCGACAACGTCGTCTTTCCACTTCCACCCGACGCCAAAAGCTCTGGGGCATTGCAGGTCGGGGCGATCACCGCCGACGAACTCGAAGCCATCGAACACAGCCACGCCCGCCGCATGGTACGCGGATACGATGCCCGGCACGGCGAAGGCTACGTCGAGGGGTTTCGCGACACGCTACCCGCCGACGTCGAGGCTTTCCTCGCGGCGGGTGACAAGCCAATCTTCGTCGGCTTTGGCAGTATGCCCGACCCCAACCCCGCCCAAACCACCGAACTGCTCTTCGAAGCGCTGCGCATCGCGGGCGTGCGCGCATTCATGGCGCGTGGATGGGCGGGTTACGGTGAAGCGGCGGTGCCCGACTACGTGAAGCTCATTGGCAACGTGCCGCACAACCTGCTCTTTCCGCGCACGGCGCTGCTCGTCCACCACGGTGGCGCGGGCACCTTCGCCACGGCGTGCCGTGCAGGTGTACCCCAGGTCGTCGTCCCACAACTGCTCGACCAGTTCTTTCACGCGCATGTGGCGGTGCGGTCGGGGCTTGGCCCACGCGGACCCGTGCGAACGCGCCTCACTGCGCGGCGTCTTGCCGACGCGATTCGACGCGCGCTTGATGAGCCGAGTTACCGCGTGCGTGCGATGCAGCTAGCCGATGCGTTACGCGCCCACGGCGGCATCGCACGCACCATCACCGAAATCGAACGCATCGGTGGGGTGTAGCGGCGTCTCGTAGCGTATGCGCGGGTTACCTCGCGACAACCCTCTGCGGCTCGAAGCGCAACCGCAATACGAGCCTCGTGTCCTGACGAATTCCCCCGCCACGCTTTCCGCTTTCGTGAAGCTCCTTGTCGCACGTAAGCCAAAACAGACTCTGCTCGTCCGCGAGATGCAGTTGTGCGGCGTCGTAAAACCCGGTGCCCAACTCGACCGCAGATTTCATCGCCCGGGCGGTTGCTTCATTGTCTGTGGGGTGTTGGACAAGCGGCAGTTCAGCGTATTCGGCGAATATCTCTTCGGCCTCGGCAGTAGAGATGCGCGCACCGGACTGAGCTACGCATCGCTTCCGCAACACGCTGGCAATCTCGTAGCGCTGAAAGTCGGGGACGTGAGCCTCGATTTTACCGGCGACGATTTTTTCCAGGATGGTAGTGATCTCGGGGTTGTTGGTTTCGCCAAAGAAGCAGGCGAGAAGAACCGAGGCATCGACGACGAGTTTTTCAATCCCCATCCCGAAACTCCCGAAGCGCGCCAAGAAAGTCGACGTTGCGACCTTTGAGCTTTTCGCGGGTTGCCTCTATGCGTTCAAGCAACGCGCGTCGTTCCGGAGGCAGCTTTTCACGCCAGTCAGCAGGCCTTGGTGTGTTGAGCAGTTGGTGCAGCCGCTCGGAGGCCTCGGCGTGCTTCTTTTTCGCCTCCTCGATGGCAGCGAGTTCTGCGCGGAATCTCTCGATGTCAGCCCGCAACCCATCGAAGTCAGGGTCGCCTTCGTGACGGGCGACAGAATGATGCAACGCACCACATTCTTCCCGGAAGCGGTCAAACGCATGCACCAGATCGCGCTTCGCGGAAGGCATCAATGGATCGGGACCCAAGAACGTTGATGTGGTTGCAGCTGTCAGGCGCATCAGTGCGGCGCGATAGCGAAGTTTGGATTGCTGGTATGCGACGTCATCAAGCGGCTTATTGTCGTCCGCGTAATGTGGCATCAATAAGTCTAGGGCGATCGCAGCTTTATCAACGATCTCGGCGACCGCTCGCACCCGAGGCACGTAGGCTCGTAGTGCAGCGTCGTCGAGGGCGAGTGCCGCGATCTGTCCTTCCGCCAACATTTCACGCACCAGGTAGTATGCCCGCAAGGCAAGCTTGCGGGCGCGGGACTGCGGGGTGCTCGCAGCAAGCTTTGCCGAGGTGGCGTGACCTTCACGCGACAGCTCGCTCACGCGCTTCCAATCGGCGGCGACAACACATTGTTGCAGTTCGAGGTTGATCACGCGCAACCGCTCAAGCCGAGCCGCATCGCGCGGCGTCGCGTCAGGCGCGATCACCGCCCATTGCGGAAACTCAACAGCGCTTACACCCGTTTGAAAGAAGCTCGCCATGTCTCAAGCCCTCGCTGCCCTCCGCAGCGAGCACAGCCTACCACGACTCGCCTACCACGCAATCTCACCGAGCCGGTGCAGCGCCTCACGCAGCCGGTCTTCGCTCAGGCAAAACGCAAACCGCACGTACCCTTCACCGTACTGCCCAAACCCGTTGCCCGGCGTGCACACGACGCCCTTCTCACTCAACGCCCGCTTCACAAACTCGCGCGACGAGTACCCTTCCGGTGCGCGCATCCACAAATAAAACGTCGCTTGCGGAGCCTTCGCCGCGAACCCAATCTTCTGCAGCCCCTCGACAATGATGTCGCGACGCGCCTGCCAAATCTTCATGTTCGCCGTCACGCATTCCTGACTCGACGTGAGCGCCACGATGCCCGCCTTCTGCACCGCCATGAACTGCCCCGAATCGACATTCGTCTTGATCTTCCCAATGCCGTTCACCACGTCGCGATTTCCCGCCACCCAACCGAGGCGCCACCCCGTCATGTTGTAGGTCTTCGACAGCGAGTGAAACTCGACCCCCACATCTTTCGCCCCCGTCGCCTCAAGAAAACTCGGCGCCACGTACCCATCAAACCCCATCTCGGTGTAGGCCGAGTCGGCGCACAAAATGATGCCCCACTTGCGCGCAAACGCGATCAAACGATCGTAGTCGGCAACCGTGCACGTCGCCCCGGTCGGATTGTTTGGGTAATTGAACCACATCGCCTTCACGCGGTTCATCCGCTCGCCAAGCTGCGACTCAATCCACGCAACGTCAGGTAGATACCCGTTCTCTTCCAGCAGCGGAAAATGAAACGGCTCACCGCCCGCAAACAGCGTACTCGTGTGGTACACAGGGTAACCCGGGTCGGGCACAAGCACGATGTCGCCCGGGTTCACGAACGCCAGCGGAAAATGCGCGATCCCCTCTTTCGAGCCGATCAGCATCAACACTTCACTCTCGGGGTCGAGCTCGACACCTGCGCGCCCCTTGTACCAACCCGCCACCGCGCGACGGTACTCGGCGATCCCTTCATAGGGCGAGTAGACATGGTTCGGCTGCTTTGCCGCCTCATCGTTCAGCGCCGCGATGATGTGCGCCGGCGTCGGAAGGTCGGGGTCACCGATGCCGAGGCTGATGATGTCGATGCCGCGCGCGCGCACCTCGGCCTTCATCTTGTCGATCTCGGCAAACAGGTAAGGGGGCAGGGCGTCAATGCGGTCGGCCATACGAAACGTTGCAAGAGTCGACATGTTGAGCCTCACGGGTCAAAAGTTCGGGCAGCGTGAATAGTTATTTTTCCCCCACGGGGCAAGTCTCGTCGTCATCCGCAACCATCACACCCAACACCCGTCAGCCCTTCACCGCCACTCGCACCCGCGCGCGCGCATCCACCGCAAACGAAGGTTTGCTCTTCGGGCACACGATCACCGGGTTCAAATCAAGCTCCACCAGATTCGGATGGTCTTCCACGAGCCGCGATACCCGACACAGAAGGTCCGCGAGAAATTCGAGGTCCACCGCCTCATCGCCGCGCACACCCTGCAGCAGCGAATACCCCCGCAACGACGCAATCATCTCTTCCGCATCATGCCGCGTCACCGGCGGCAACCGAAACGCCACGTCGCGAATCTCCTCAACATAAATCCCCCCAAGCCCACACATGATGAGGTGCCCAAGCTGCGGGTCTTCGGTCACCCCGACAATGATCTCCTTGCCGCCCTTCAACATCCGCTGCACAACAAAACTCGCCGCCTTGATCCGCTTGTCTTTCAACGTCTGCCGCAGCTTGCGAAACGCCCCCATCAACTCTTCACCACTGCGAATGTCGACGATCACCCCACCCACGTCGCTCTTGTGACTCAACGACGGCGCATTCACCTTCAACACAATCGGATACCCGAGCGCCTCCGCCGCCTCTGCCGCCTCTTCAAGCGTGTTCACCTCGCGCGTCTCAACCAGCGCAATCCCATACGCGCGCAACAACTCGCTCAAATCTTCAGCCGGTATCGCCCCACCCTCGACCGACGCCGCATTCGTAATGATCTTCTCACCCCACGCCCGATTCACCGCATACACTGGCTGCCGATCGTCGCGCTCAAGCCGCTCTTTCGCCGCCACATAATCAACCATCTGCGCAAACGCCCGCGCCGCCGATTCTGGAAACTCATAGACCGGCACCCGATGCCGGTGAAAAACCTCAACCCCCCGCGCCGCACCCTCGATACGCCCCATGAGGCACGCGACAGGCGGCCGCTCTCGGTTGTGCGGATGC
>CAZXXB010000058.1:13695-17460 GCA_964644185.1 uncultured Myxococcota bacterium | reverse complement strand
ACCCTGCGCCGCGCCCTCAACGACGCCTTCCGCGCCTACTTCAGCGATCTGCGCAACGTTCGCCTCAGCGACGCCGAAGCCACCGCGCTGCGCGACGAATTCGAAGCCTTCTTCGATGCAGAGATTCCGCCCAAAGCCAGCCCCACAGCCTGGAATCTCAACGCCTTCAACGCCGCCCTCAAGGCAAAGTACGCCGTCGAGAACGACGTCGCCCCCCAATACGAACTCGCACGCTACGCCATCGAGCAAAGCCTCGTCGTCGCCGACCGCGCCACACGCCGCGCCAAAGGCGACGACGCCGCGCCCCGCGTCGAAGAGTGGCGAAAGCTGCTCAACGAAAACTGCCCCGCTACCGAACCCATCACCTCATGGAACCTCGACGCCCTCAACCGCGGCGCGCGCGCGCTGCTCGGCAACGACACTTTCGACTGCACACGTCCCGCGCCACGCGACCCTACCGAGCTTGAAGCGTTCATCTACTTCGCCATTGAGATCGCCTACGAAGAAAAAGAACGGCAGGTCGGCGAAGAAAACATGCGCCACGCCGAGCGTGTGCTGTACCTGCAAACCATCGACAAGCAGTGGAAAGACCACCTGCAAAGCATGGATCATTTGCGGCAGGGCATCGGACTGCGCGGCTACGGTCAGAAAGACCCCAAGCTCGAATACAAAAAAGAGGGCTTCGACCTCTTCCGCGCGATGCTCGAACGCATCAAGTTCGAGACGCTTCACACGCTCTTCCACGTGCAGATTCGCAACGACGAAGAGATCGCCCGCATTGAGGCCAAAGAACGCGCCGAACGTGAAAAAATCGCCCGTGCCGCCGGTGCGCGCGAGGCCGCGCTCGCGGGCGCTGGCGAGGGTACCGCTGCACCCAAAACCGCGAGCAAACGCGGCGCCACAGCAGCAGGCGCACGCGTCGGTTCACGCCCAGCAACGAGCACCACGGGTGCCGTCACCGCCTCGTCGGCGGCCTCCGCTTCGTCAGCGGCAGCAGCGGCGGCGCAGGCGGCGCTCAGCACCCCCGCCAGCAACGCCCACCACACCGTGCGCCACGACGCCCCTCGCATTGGTCCCAACGACCCGTGCTGGTGCGGCAGCGGAAAGAAATACAAAAAATGCCACGGACAACCGGGCCGCGAAGAAGCACCACCACCCGACTGGCACCCCCCGGCTAACTAACGCGGCTTCTCGGTGCGCGACGCGCGTGCGCGTCGCTCATCGATGATTTTTCTCAGCGTATCCGCATCAGCGAGGTCTTTTGATCGACCTGACGCCAATTTGTTTCTGAGCAGCACTTCAGGCGACGGAACCTTCACGTTGAGCGCGCCAAGCCGTCGCTCCTCACGCGAGCTCCACGCCTCGTCCCAAGTCACGCCTGAGATGCCGGTAATGATGTCGATTCGATGGGGTGGCCGACCAAGCTGAATAATCGTATCCGCCGAATCGAAATCTTCGGGCTTGAGCTTCAACGACGCGAACCCAAACTCTCGCATCGCCGCGACTATCCGCTCGCCATTCTCTCGGCTCGCGGCAACGAACACATCGAGGTCACCCGTGTAGCGCGGCCTGCCATGCGCGGCCTGGGCAAGTGCGCCCACCACCAGAAACTCAACCCCGTGTGCCGCGAATAATTCGAGCAACTCGCGGAAATGGTCGCTTATCGTAGTCTCGGCCATGGTAAAGCTCGCGCAGCCGTTCGACGTGCGCCATCCGCGCCGCAACCGGGCGTGACAACCAATAGCGAATGTCTTCCGCGTCTTCGTCAAAGCTCCCGAGCGGACGAACACTCACCACGTCTGTGATCCCGCGGCGGCGCGGCGTGGCCCCCGTTGGCTTTGCAACGACTCCGTCCTCGGCCTGTCCGCGCGTCGCATCACTTTTCGGTTTCTCGACACCCATGCGCCAAACCTACCACGCCGGCCCCTGCCCTTCCATCTTTTACGGGCACTGGCGCAGCGTCACAAACGGCGCTATTTCACGCGCACCATGACCCTTTCACGCGACCAGATCATCATCCGCGCCGCGCGCGAACTGCGCGACGGCCAATACGTCAACCTCGGCATCGGCATGCCAACCCTCGTCGCCAACTACATTCCCAAAGGCGTCGAGGTCGTCTTGCAGAGCGAAAACGGACTGCTCGGCATCGGCCCCTTTCCATTTGAAGGCGACGAAGACCCCGACCTCATCAACGCCGGCAAACAGACCGTCACCACCATACCCGGGTCGGCCTTCTTCAACAGCGCCGAATCGTTCGCGATGATTCGCGGCGGCCACATCGACCTCGCCATTCTCGGCGCCATGCAGCTCTCAAAGGACGGCGACATCGCAAACTGGATGATTCCCGGAAAAATGGTCAAAGGCATGGGTGGCGCGATGGATCTCGTCGCGGGCGCAAAGCGCGTCATCGTCACCATGGAACACACCGCCAAAGACGGCTCACACAAGATTCTCGACGCCTGCAACCTGCCCCTCACCGGCATGCGCTGCGTCTCACGCGTCATCACCGACATGGCCGTCATCGACTTCACCGGCGACGGCCCCGTTGTCCGCGAGCTGGCGCCGGGCGTCACCCGAGACGCCCTGCAAGCCGCAACCGGCACGAAGCTCACCTTCGCCGCCGACGTCACCGAGATGCAATTCACAGCGTAACGCGATGGAGGCGAACATGGGCGCGGGTGGACCAATCGTATTGCTGACCGACTTTGGCCTCTCAGATCAGTACGTCGGCGTGTTGAAGGGCGTCATCGCTGCCCACGCGCCTCACGTGCAGGTCATCGACCTCACCCACGCCGTCGCCCCCGGTGATGTCGAGCACGCCGCGTTTCTGCTGCGCGACTCGTACCGCTGGTTTCCGCAGGGCACCGTCTTCGTCTGCGTCGTCGACCCCGGTGTCGGCACCAAGCGCCGCGCGGTCGCCATGCACCACGGTGGCTTCTCATTTGTCGGACCCGACAACGGCGTCTTTCACTTCATCGTCCGCGAGTCGCCAAGCGTCGTGCGTCTCGCACCTCCACCCGACGACATCGCCCGCTCAAACACCTTTCACGGCCGCGACCTTTTCGCCCCCGCCGCCGCCCGCCTTGCCCGCGGCGAATCGCTCGCCGAGCTGGGCACCGAGGTCACCGACGCGGCGCTTCTCGACATGCCCGAGGCGACACGCGACGGTGACGTCATTCACGGGCGCATCACCCACATCGACCGCTTCGGCAACTGCCTTACCGACGTCCCCTCGCTGTGGGTTTTCGGCTCGGGGGCGGGCACTTCGAAAGAGCGCTGGGTGCTCACGGTCGGCTCGCTCGTGATTGATGGCGCGGCACTCAATTTCGCAGCGGTCCCCGAGGGCAGGCTCGGCTACCTCGCCGGTTCATCAGGCTACGTCGAGATCATCGCCAACCGCGCGAGCGCCGAGACGCGGCTTGCCCGCGAGGCGTTTCCGGGTGAAGAGGCGCGCGGCAAACCCGTCACCTTCATGCGCATCGAAGAGTAGCGCGAGCGCGTTAAAGGTCGCGCGGGTCGGTGAGACGGCCTGTCACCGCGCTTGCCGCCGCAACCGGTGGCGACACAAGCCACACTGGCCCGGGGGCACCCATTCTGCGGTCAAAGTTGCGGTTCGTCGTGCTCGCCGTAGTCTCGCCCGGCAACGGAATTCCGGGACCATTGCCAATGCACGAACCACACCCCGGGCTTGTCACCACCGCGCCAAACGCCTCAAACAATTGCAGCAGCCCCTCTGCTCGCGCGTCGCTCTCGACCTGTGTGCTC
>CAZXXB010000058.1:12684-13623 GCA_964644185.1 uncultured Myxococcota bacterium | reverse complement strand
GGCGAGCGACGCCCCTGTGCACGAGGCAATCACCACGTTGTGAATCGCCACCTCGCCTGCGTCACGCAAGGCCATTCGGTTGCGCGAGTCACCCGGCGTCGCGACCATCACATCGACCTCATCGAGGTTCACGCGAAACACGCTCTCGTACCGCGCATCGGGGTCTGGACGCACATACGCAGCCTCGACCTCGGCGCGCGTGAATCCACGTTTTTCGACGAGAAACCGCGTCAACGGCTCACACGGCTCAACGACACCCGTCATCAACCCACCCTCGACCGTCATGTTGGTGAGCACTGACAGCTCGTCAACCGTCCACTGGTTGAGACCCTCGCCGCCAATCTCGATCACGCACGTATCGGTAGGCCCACTGCGCCACTTTTCTTCGCGGAAATACGGGTCGCCGATGAGGTGCACGATAAGGTCTTTTGGCGTCACCACATGACGCGCGTCACCCGTCACTTCGACCCGCACGGTCTTCGGCACCGTCACCGGCACAAGCCCCGTGCGAAACGCAAAAGCCATCGCCGTCGAGCCAATGCCAAAGCTGAAGTTGTTGAGCACCCCCGCCGTCGGCGAGTGGCTATCGGTCAGCACGTTGATCGTACCCGGACGCGCGTACCGCTCGACCGCGATGCGATGGCACACCCCCGGTGGAAGGTCGCGACCCGGCCCATGAATCGGTATCCCAAACCGCCCACACGCTTCGACCATCTCAGCAGTCAGCGTCTGTGCAGGCTTCTGCCGTGCCGCCTTGGCGCTCGCTGGTACCGCGTCATGCCCAATCAACACAAAGTGGTCTTCAAACGCCGCGACGGCATCGGGGCGATAGACCGCAGCCGCGCCAAACGCGGCCTCGTACTCGCTCAACACGTGGCCCGCCGTGTACTCGTGCACGCCCCGAAAATCGACGGCCGCGAGCACCTGTGGATGGACCTC
>CAZXXB010000058.1:8171-12672 GCA_964644185.1 uncultured Myxococcota bacterium | reverse complement strand
GACGCGAGACCAAATTCGCGCGCCGTCAACGAACCCGCGAGCGCGTTCTTCGCGACGATCTTCTCAATGATCGTCATCGGCCGCGCACCGCGTGGCTCTGGGGTCGCGAGCGTCGCCGACCCCGCCAACAAGGCGTTCGCATAGGCGAGCAGTCCACCCGCCTCGGCAACGGCGCGAAAGAACGGCGGTAGCGCAGCAAAAAATGCGCGCTCATCGATCTCTTCACCGCGGCGAATGCGGTCGAGCACGGAAAAGTCGGTCGTGAACGGCATGCCGCCGTAGACCATGTTCTCTTGAAAGATGCGCTGCAAACTCTTCGCGACGACGAGCTTCACGCCCGCACCGCGATGGGCCACGACAGCGTGCTCACGCGACGAGCCACTGCCATACGCATCGCCGCCGACAATCACATCGAATTGGCCCCGGGCAATATCGCCTTCGCCCACGACTTCGAGAAAATTGCGGAGAAAATGCGGCCCCAGAATCTCGGGTGTGTAGCCAAGCGTGCACGCGTAGCCCGAGATCATGAGGTCAGTGTTGACGCCGAAGAAAAGCGGCTCACCGTTGTAGGTGAATGGACTGCCGTCGAGCTGCGCTTTGAGCGCCGCCGCGTCATCAACGAGGTAGAGAATTCGCGTGTTGAGTTTCATCGTCTCAGGGCATGTATTCGTATGCCCGCGCGATGTAAAGACTCAGCGTTTCGATGCCGCCGCACCCGACTCTTTGGCACGCGCCGAGAGGGCCCGCAGGCGCTCGACCGGCGTGCGGGTGTCTGGCGCTTCGACCCGTGCTGGCTTCGCCCGCGCTGGTGGCGTCACCGCCGCGGCACGGGTCGCGCTTGCGAGCGTCGGGGTCTCATTCGCCGCAGGGGGCAAGGCACCACCATTCGAGACCGTCTTCGCTGGCGAGAGACTGCCAGTCGGCTTCGGCACCGCGTCGTTGGCGGTCTTCGTACCCGTCTCACCTGATCGCTTTTCGGCACTCTTCACGTCGGGCTTCGTCTCACCCCTGGCGCCCGACTTCGCGCCCCCCGCTGCATCGACCTTTGCCGCATCGGCCGCCGTGCCTTCGCTTGCCGCCGCACCAGCGCCAGCAACCGTCGTCGCGGGGTCGGCCGCTCCACCAGTGAACGCGAGCACCAGCGCGAGAATCAGCGAACACACAAGGCTCGCCCCCGCCACGCCAATGAGCGCGTTCTGGCGCGCGCGCCCCTGCAAAAATGGATACCCCTGTTCGCGCCGCCGACGCGCCGCCGCCCCTGCGCGATTGCCCTGCTGCAACGACGCAACGACACTCGTACGGCGCACGTTTGAGACGGTGCGCTCGACCGGTGCCGGCTTCGGCTCGGCGGCCTCTTGCAACGCAGCCATCACCTCATCGACCGTGGCGTAACGCAGCTCGGGGTTGGCGGCGAGGCAGCGCGTGACGATGTGATCGAATCGATCATCGGCGGTGCTGTGCATCTCGCTCGGTGGACGATACGCGCCGACGGGCAGCTGCTTTGTCAGCATCTCGTACATCACGACACCCAGCGAGTAGATGTCGGCGCGCGCATCAACGGTCTTCGCGTTTTGCCGCTGCTCGGGGGCCATGTAGTTGAACGTGCCCATCGCAACGCGACTCTTGGTCATGTTGTCGCTGCCAAGCTCGGGGTCGACGAGCGCGGCGAGACCAAAGTCGGCGAGCTTCACGTTGCCGTAGCCGTCGATGAGAATGTTCTCGGGCTTCAGGTCACGATGCACGACATTGGCGCGGTGCGCGTGCGAGAGTCCGCGGCAGATTTGCATCATGTAGCTGATGAAATCTTTGCCCGCGAGTGGGCCGCGCTCGATGACCGTGCGCAGCGAGACGCCCTTGATGAACTCCATCGCGAAGTACGGCTGCCCGTCGACGTCGCCCTTGTCGATGATGGTGATGATGTTCGGGTGCGAGAGGTTTGCAAGCGCCGCGGCTTCACGGTGAAAGCGACGCAGAATCACATCTTGATTGCGCCACTTCTCACTCAACACCTTGATTGCGACGTCGCGTTCGAGCGAGCGCTGGCGCGCAAGGTAGATGACCCCCATGCCGCCCTGCCCAATGACTTTGTAGATGTCGAAGCCGTTGATGCGCGGAGCCTGGCGCAGAATCTCGGCGTCTTCGGGCGAGAGTGGCTCAGGCGCGGGCGCGTTGTCGGCCTCGCTGCCGCTGCGCTGCACCGTGAAGCGAAACCCGCAGAAATGGCAGGCGACACGCTGACCCGAGACAAAGACGCTCACGTCGTTGAGGCGGGTGCAGTTGGGGCACTTTTGCACGTTCATTCGTCGTCTCCCATGTCATCGCCAAGTTCGGCGCGGGCGTTGGGCCCAACCGCAATGTCGCCCGGTGCGGCGTTCTCGGCGAGTCGGCGCGAGGCGTCGATGACTTCGCCAATCACAACGGGCTCTACGGCGTCGGCGGCGCCGAGAAAGCCCGCGGTCACGTCGCCGATTTCGAGGCCAATGCCAACCGCCGCTTCGGGCTGCGTGCGGTCGGTGAGTCCGGGCATGGTGGGCAAGAGTCCACGCAGGCGGGTTGCAGCCTGCGCAGCGTGAAGGGCCGGTACGACGCTCGCCGTTTCACCATGGGGCCAGCCCCAGACGGCGACGGCGCTACCGGCCTGCATCGGTAAGAGAAGTCCGCCGTGCGCGAAGACCTCGCTGCGGAGGCGTTCGCGGAAACGGCGGAGCCAGCGGAAGTAGTCGGTCGCCTTCACCGCATCAAGGCGTTGCGGGTCGAGGCCGAGGTGAATCGTGAGCACCGCGACGCATGCCGGTTCGGGCTCATTGAAGCGCACGACGCCGCGTCGCACCCAGTCGGCAGCCTGCACGGGTGCGGCGTATTCGAGTAGCGCGACGTGCAGCGAGTCTTCGGCCTTCTGGCGTTGACGTGCGCGTACGCGGGCCATTGCGCGGGCGAGATCGCCAACCGCGAGCGAGAGTTTTTTGAGGTCGTGCTCGTCGAATCCACGGCTTTCGGCGCGTGCGTCGAGATGCAGAATTGCGAAGACCTCGCCGTCGCAAATCAGTGGGGCGCAGAGCACCGAGCGCATGCGCGAAGCGAAGACGCTCATCGCCTGATTCATGCGTGGGTCAATGCCGGTGTCTTCGACGAGCAACGCGTCGCCGCTTTCGAGTGAGGCGCGCACCGCAGAGCGCGAGACGAGCACATCGGGGATACTGCCGTGGGCGTTCGTGGCGCAGCGAATCTCGATGCGCTCGCTGATCTCAAGGTCGGTGATGCGCGAGGCATCGGTACCGACGCGCCATGTCGGTGTAAGCTCAAGCACCGCCGCAAAGTCTGCTGGCACAAGGCGTGTCGCGTGTTCGAGCAGCGCGCGGTAGGCGCGGTCTTCGTTGGACTCGTCGGCGAGCGCGTGCAGCGCTTCAACAACGACGCGCGAGGCGTCAAGGCCGCGACGTGACTCGATGACGGGGTCGCTGTTGGTCTCTGCGCGCGAGACGATTTCGCTTTGAAACTTCGGGGCAACGGTCGGCGGCGTGACCTGCTGCGCCAGCACCTGCGGCTCGGCGGCCTGGGACTCTGCCACGTGGTGTTCTGCTGCATGTGGCTTTTCAGTGTTGCGCAAGCCCGGGATGCTCGCCTGCCGCCAGTTGGGTCGAAGTCCGGTCGGTATACCAGGCAACGACGCGATGCGGTTGCGCGACGAACGTTGTGGAATGGTGGTGGTTGAGGTGGCGGGCGACGGGGCAGGGGCAACGTGGGTCGCGGCGGCACTGGCGACGCTGCTGTTTCCGTTGGCCGAGACAAGCTCGGAGGCCGAGATCGCGGCAACGACACCAGGGGCGCTGAGCGCGGGGGTCGTCGTCGTGGCTGTGGCGGGTGCAACGGGGGCGACATCGGCCTGCGACTCGAACCAGCGAATCGCGGCACCGGGGGTCGAGCCTTGCACGAGCGGGTTTGAAACGGTGTTGGCACCGCGCGTGGCGAGATCGACCGCATTCGGCGACGGCTCGTGGGTAGCCCGCGGCGACGGGGTCACGTTTGTCGCGGGGCGAGAGGGGGCGGCGACGACGACTTCGCGCAGAAAGGTGAATGACTTACCGCACACTTCGATGCGGTCACCTGGGCGCAGCCAAAGCTCTTTGACGTTGCGTCCATTGACGCGCACGGGTTCGGCCTCGTCGGTGACCCGCAGGACCCACGCAATCGATGTGGCGTCGATGACTGCAACGGGGCCGATGGTCGTGCGCACCTGAATTGCGCAGTCTTGCCCACCACCGATGGCGAGCCGCCCGGCAATATCGACGCGATGACCGTCACTGTCTCCGACAAGGCGACCGACGCTTGGCATGACACCACATGAGGCGCGCGACGTGAGCGTAGCGCGCGTGAAAACCGGGATGCGTCGCGGGGGCGCAGTGAGACAGAGACGTCTCACGGCCCGACTGCGAGCACACCACGAAAGCCTGACCCAGCAACGTGTTTAGCCCGGCTGGGCGAATCGGCAAGAAAACGGTGG
>CAZXXB010000058.1:0-8149 GCA_964644185.1 uncultured Myxococcota bacterium | reverse complement strand
TGCACTTTCTAGTGGACGTCGGCTTTGAGCCGTCTGGAAGAGTATTGCACTCGTCGTCGGTCTGGCAGCCGCGATAGACGCATGCGCTGTCAACGCAGTCGTAGTTGGTGAACTTATTGGGGCCTTCAGGGTCGCCACAATCAGCGGAGGTGGTGCACTTGAGAAAGCACTCACCCGACTGGGTGAAGCGGCGGCAGACGAGTTCTTCCTGAAGTTTGTTGCCGGCGACGTCGAAATTGCACTGCTCATCGCTCTGGCAGCCCTTCCACTCGCAGAAGCCGCCGTCGCACGTGTAGTTCTTGCGGCGGTAGGCACCGAAATCGCCCGAGCTGCACTGGTCGCGGTCGTCGCAACCCTGACGGCAAAATTTGGTCTGGTCACCGGCACAGACCTGGCCGCCGCCCGGATTTTGCTCGTTGCACTCTTCGGTGCTGTTGCAGCCCTGATATTGGCAGACGCCGTTTTGACACTCCCAGTTGTCGCTTGAAAACGGACCGGGGCCGGGGGCCGCGCAGTCGGCACTCGTCGTGCAACCCGTGACGCAGTTCTTTGAGCGAACGACGCACTTGCCGAAGCTGCAGTATTCGTCTTTGCCAGTGCACGCGCCGCAGTTGCCGCCGCAGCCGTCGTCGCCGCAGTCGCGTCCGTTGCAGCTTGGGGTGCACTCGACGAAGTCATCATCGTCGTCGTCGGCCACCGCGTCGCCGTCGGCGGCTGCCTCGACGCACTCGCCTTCTTCACAGGTCGAGCCCTCAATGCAGTCGCTGTCTTCAGCACAGCTTGAGCCGAACGACGAGGTGTCGCCGCTGTCGCTGTCGTCGTCGTCATCGTCGCCGCAGGCGAACATGGCGAGGGGCAGCGCGAGACCCGCCGCGAGCATCAAGAGGCTTACACGCAGCGTCGCGTGGGGCGAGCGGTGGGTGTGCGAGGCGACCGGGCGCGGGTGCGTTGCAGACGAGGGCGGTGGAAGCGGCATGTTGTGAGAACCTTTCATCAACCCCTGAGTGTGACGGATGCGGGAGACTATACGCGACATTGCGGGGGCGCGCGCAAGCGTTTGCATCTGGTGTCGGGGCTGAATGCGCGTCGTGCGGGGCACGGTGGCTACAATCACGGCAGTTGCAGGGCGGCGCGTGCGGCGGGCCAGTTGGCAAGCTCGCGGGCGAGGGTCTCGGCGACAAACGCGTTGCCTTCTTCGCTCATGTGCGAGCGGCGCAGGTAGAAGCGATCGACGCGCGTGGGGTCGGCATCGTAGGCGGCGCGCTGGGCATCGAAGAGGTCGATGAGTTTTATCGGGGCATCGACGCAGTCGCGAAACTGGGTGAAGAGCGGCGGGCGCGTCTCGGCCTCTTGCGAGAGGTATTGCAGTACGATGGCGACAGGCAGTTTCTCACGAGCGGCGAATGCGCCGAGGCGTCGCGCGAGCAGGCAGGCGACACGGTTGAAGTCGTTGTTCGCCTCGCGCTCGTTTGAGCTGTAATCGACCTTGTAGCCCCAGTAAACGGGGTCGAGACGCAGCATGAGCCGGTGAATGACGTAGCTGTAACCGAGCACGGCGCGCGCATCGTCGATGCGGGTCTCTGCGGGTAGCGGACTCACCGGGTTGTTGCGCAGCACGAGGTTGTCGCCCTCAATGACGAAGTAGGGCTTTTCGATTCCATTTCGGATGCGCAAACCGCAGCGCATGATGTCGTCGGCGACGAGCGAGACGAGCGCGAGGGCGGGGCGTTTGGGGTGTTCGCGGGCAAGCTGCTCGGTGCGCAAAACGGTCTGGTCGAAGCCGTAGCCGAAGACCCCGGCGTTGATGACGGGGCGCTGCAACGTGCGTTCGAGTGCGGCGGGCCACGATTGGTGATCGCGCACTTCATCGCCGAAGGTGAACGAATCGCCCGTCGCGAGTATCGCGGGGCCGGCGGGTTGGGGCTGGGCGTTTGAGCGGGTGTGGTCGGGCAGAATCGTCACAAGCTCGATCTTTTCGACTCCATTGTCGTTGTAGCCCGGCACGTAACCGAGCAGCGGGTCGTAGATGGCGGGGTAGCGGGTCTGGAAGAGATTCGACCAGCGGTCGCGCACGAAGTTGTCGGTGTAGAAAAGCCTCCCATCGATGATGCGCCAGCCCACCTCGACGGCAAGAAATGCGAGCAGCGATGAGAAGGCGGCGAGCAAGAGGTTGCGCACGACGTTTTGCACGTGAGGTCCCTTCAGTGCAGGTTGCGTCCACCGTCGATGGTGAGGGTTTGTCCGGTCATAAAGCGTGATGTGGCGAGGGTGACGATGGCGCGTGTCACGTCGTCTGGGGTGCCGAATCGCTGAAGCGGAATGCGGGTTCGCACGCGGTCGCGTTCTTCGGGCAACGCGTGTTCGGGGGGCATGACGGTGGCGATGGTGACGCTGTTGACGCGCACGCGGGGTGCGAGTTCGAGGGCGAGGGCGTGGGTGTGGTGGTTGAGGGCGGCTTTTGTCCAGCCGTAGTGGCTGAAGTTGCGAAAGGCGCGGGTGCCGATGAGGTCGCTGACCATGACGATGCTGGGGTCGCGGGGTGAGGCGAGCAGGAGTGGCAGGCAGGCCTGGGTGAGAAAATAGGGGGCGCGGACATTGAGGCGGTAGAAGCGGTCGAACTCGTCGCGGTTGGCGTCTTGAAAGGGTTTGCGGCTGAAGAGGGCAGCGCTGTGGATGAGGAGATCGAGGCACGGGGTTTTTGTGGCGAGGGTCGCGGCGATGTGGTCGAGCCCGGCGTCGGTGGTGAGATCGGCGCGAAAAGCGTTTGCGTCATCGCCAACGTGGGCGTCACGCGCACGCAGGGCGGCGAAGAGTTCGTGGGCTGCGACATCGCTGCCGTGCCACGTGAACGCGACGCGGTAACCGGCGTCGGCGAGTGCGAGGGTGATGGCGCGGCCCACGCGAATGGCTCCACCTGTGACGAGTGCGATCATGGGGTGGTTGCATCACGAGGCTGTGGCTTCGTCAATCGGGCGTTGTGTCGTCGAGCAAAAGCGCGGCGCGCGAGGTGGGGTCGGCGCGCAGTTCGCGTGCGATGGCTTTGGCGGTGATGGCATTGCCGAAGGGTGAGTAGTGCGAGAGCGGGGGGTGACGGTGGATAGGTGGGTTGGCGGGGTTGGTGAGGGCGGCGGCGAGGTCTCGGTCGATGCGGGCGATGCGAAACCATGGCGATGCGGGGGTGCAGGCGGCCATGCGATCGAAGCGATCGATGCGGGCGGAGGGCTTTTCGAATGAGAGCAGGGTGGCGAGCGGAACTGGCTTTTGCAGGCGGGCGGCGAGGGCGGCGAGGCGGGCGTGAATCGCGCAATCACGGGGGTCGTTTTGACCTTCGAGCGGTATCTCATAGGTGAACCCATCGACGGTGCGCGAGCCCTCGTACTGGTGGCCGGTGTGGCGGCGCCATGCTGAGTAGGCGCGGTAGAAGAGGGCCGAGTGGCCGAGCCACATGAGCGGTTCAGGCAGCGGGCGCAGCACGGGTTGTGGGGGTGGGGGGTGGATGGTGAGGGTGCCATTGTCGAGGGTAAGAAACGGTTTGTAGACGCCATCGCGGCGGTTGGTGCGGTTGCGCTCGTAGTCGTCGGCGATGGGGGCGATGACGGCGGCGGCGACGTTTTTGCGGGCAAGCAGGCGCTCGGCGGCGAGCAGCATCTGGTCGACACCGTAACCTGGCACGGCGCCATTGTAGACGGGCCGGGCCAGAGTGGCTTCGAGCTGTGCGGGCCACGTTTCGTGGTCGAGCACTTCGCAGCCGAAGGTGAATGAGTCTCCGAGCGTGAGCAGGGCAGGTTTGGTGGCGTGGTCGGGCACGGCTGGGCGGTTGGGGTGCAGGCGAAAGCCTTCGGGGTCGATGTGCGCTGGCGCACCGCGAAACGAGGTGGTTCCGCCGGGGCGCGGCACCCAGCCGAGCGTGTCGTCAAAGGCGAACGCGCCGGGGTCTGAGGTAGAAGGGGCACCCATCGACTGCCATGCGAAATAGCCGCCGCTGGGCATCAGGCCCGGGTCGCGAAGGCGGGCAAACGTTTCGGCGATGGCGAGCGGAAGGGCGACGCAGAAGAGTGCGACGAAGGCGAGCGTCATGCGTCGCGCTGAGGGGCGGCGAGGTGTTTATGGGTCGCGTGGTTTTGCGGCGGGATCCATCGCGCTGCCAATCATGGTTGAGAGGGAAACTCTCTAGCCGAGATTGGGTGCGGTAACCAGCAGGGCGGCGGGCAGGGGAAGATGTTCGCCGGTGTTTGCGCGCAGCACGACGGCGTAGGCGTCGTCGAAGGCGGCATCAAGGTGGGGGTTTTCGCCGCGGATACGTGCAACCACGTCGGCACCCCAGCGGGCGTAGGCGACGCGTTCGTCACGGGTCCAGTCGCGGGGCGGGTCGGCGGCGACGTCGCGAAGGTTGCAGGTCTTGTCGGCGATTTTGATGAGGCGGGCGCGAGGTGAGAGGGTCGCGGCTTTGGTGATTTGGGCGCGGCGGCGGTCGTCGCGGGCGAGGCGCATGTCGTCGGTGAGTTCGTGAACCACGGCGAGCGCGGCTTCTCCGACGGTGGCGCGCAGGGTGTCGTCGGTGACGGGGGTGTCTTCGATGGCGTCGTGCAGCCACGCGGCGGCAAGGGTGATGGGGTCGGTGATTCCACAGGCTTCGAGCAGGGCAACGACAGCCTCACAGTGGGTGACGTAGGCGAGGCCGAGGGCGCCTTTGCGCCGTTGTCCGGCGTGAAGCTTCGCGGCGAGGTGGCGGGCCTGGGCGACGATGTCGGTGTGGGGGTGTTCCATTGAGGGGCGGCAGGTGGCGTGCGACGGGATCGTGTCGGCGCGCGTCGTCGGCGCCGGGGTGAGGCGTCTCTCAACCATGTGGGTGGGAAACGGAGACGGTGCGGGCGACGAAACGAGCGGTGGCATGAACGAACAACCCCGGGGCCTCGAGAAGAGCTCCGGGGTTGCGACAGGAGAGGGGATTGAAGGCGAGTGCAACGAAGTGGGGTTTGCTAAATAGATAAGCCTCTCTCGATTGGCGGGGAAGCGTTAAGCTTCGTTGTAAGTAAGCAAGCGGTGGGCCAAGTTTGACGGGTGTGGGAGGGTTGACGCGCGGGGCAGGGCGAACGCCGGCGAGGTTGCAGGCACTACGGCGTGCGGCGACAGAAGCGAGATAACTTACGGTCTAACGTCTTGATATTGCAAATGTAATTGAGGCGCGCATCAGGGTGGCGGCTGAGCGTCGGCGCGAGTTGGGGCAGCGCGCAAAGTGGGGGTGCGAAGCGTGCAAAAGAGCGAATAGATGCGGCAATGTCGAAACTTTACGATCCGTTGCGCGGGTTGAAGGGGTTGTAATGTTTCGTTGAAACGATGTGACGCATTGCGTAAAGGTAGGCCGGGATGCGTCGGCTGTGATTCGGGGGCTACGCCGCGCGCTGAACGGTGCCGACGTGAGCGAGGCGACGGCCTGGGCGAAGCGATACGGCGGGCAAGAAAGAAAAACCCCGAGCAGTTATGCCGCCAACCGACTGGGGGGACCGAAAGTTAACTTCGGCTGGCGACCCGACTGCTCGGGCAGTGAAGAGAGAGCATGATTCAGGCCAAGTCGTCTTCGAATCAAATAGGCCCGATTTGGTACGATTTCGACGGGTCAGGTTGGTCCATCGTCGGAGCAGAAGTATCCACGCCGCACCTTAAGTGCTTGACCTTGCTAGTGAAATTGTGTGGTGACGGGCGAAGCGCCGGGGTTGCGATGAAGCCGATGCGTCAGGAACAATGTGTTACACGGCGCGTTACAAAGGTGGGGGCGATTGCACGCCACGTTCAACCGTTGAGCACATGGAAGCTGCGCCTGGCATAGAAGCGTGACGAGGGGGCGTCGCGGCGTGGTCGAGCTGGTCGAGGCGATCACTGCGCGGGTGACGGCGAGAGCGCGAATTCGCTGGCGGCCACTGGGTTTGGTTCAAGCGGAGCGACTGGCTCAAGCGTCACGATTTTTTCGGCCATGATCATGCCGGTGAGGGTCAAGAGTGCGTGTGTATCGGCCGAAACGACGCCCATCTCAGAGCGCCATGAGAGTCGCCACGTGCCGACCGCGCGGTCACCGATCTTGAGGGTGTAAGCGGCTTTGACGAGCGGGCAGCGCTTGTTGACCGGAATGTGTTCGGGTTGCCGCCAGAGCATCACGACGGTTTCGTTGTTTGGGGCGGCGGGGGCGCTCGCGGGGGCGTTGCTGCCCGAGGTGGTGCGGGCGGCTGTGGTTGAGCCGTTTGCGAGGGGGGTCGATTCGCCGTCGCGCAGGGCGATTTCCATCTCTTCGAGCTCGTTCTTGCGGGCAAATTCGGCGAGCAGCAGCCGCAGCGGTTCTCCGCCCGGGGTCGTCATGAGCTGGCGGTAGAACGCCGGAAGGTGGCCGATCATCTGGTCGCTTTTCGATTCGGGCAGCATCGACTGGGCGACTTCACCGGCGGCGTTGCGCGGAATCGAGAGGATGCCGGTCACGCGGACGAGGTAGAAGACGGCGACGAAGACGGTGAGCACGCCGAGGCCCATGCTCCAGTTCTGGCCGAAGGCGATGATGATACCGGCGCCGGCGAGAAAGGTTTGCACGGCGTAGAGCAGCATGACGACGCGGCGGGTCGAGTAGCCGCGGTCGAGCAGGCGGTGGTGGATGTGTCCACGATCGGGGGCGAAGATCGGGCGGCCATGCATGGCGCGGCGGGTGATGGCGAGCAGGGTGTCGAGAATTGGTAATCCGGCGGCCATGAGGGGGGCGAGCACGGCGACCGAGACGGCGGCTTTGCGCGAGCCGACGATCGCCATCGTGGCGAGCACGTAGCCGAGAAAGTAGCTGCCCGAGTCACCGAGAAAGATGCTGGCGGGGTTGAAGTTGTAGCGCAAAAAGCCGAGCACCGAGCCTGCGAGGGCGGCGGCGAAAAAGGCGACGAGAATCGCGTCGGAGGTGCGGGCGAGCACGAAGGTGGCGACGGCGGCGATGAAGACGACGCCGCCGCAGAGTCCATCGATGCCGTCGATGAGGTTGACGGCGTTCATGAAGCCGAGAATCCAGAAGACGGTGACGGGCAGGGCAAAGACGCCCATGTCGAGCTGGCCGATGAACGGAAGGCTGACGGCCTGAATCTGTACGCCGGCGAAGAAGGTGCCGACGGCGATGGCGAGTTGCACGACGAGTTTGTGTCGGGCGCGCATGTGCCAGATGTCGTCGTAGAGGCCGAGCAAGACGGTGGCGACGCCGAAGATGGCGAGGGCCCAGCCGTAGTAGGCGTGCGAACGCCAGACGCGGGTGAGGTCGTTGTTCCAGAAGAGGATGCCGTAGACGGGGAGGTAAAAGGCGATGGCGACGGCAGCACCACCGAGTCGCGGAATGGCACCTGTATGCACCTTGCGTCCGAACGCCTGGTCGGTGATGCCGTAGCGGTTGCCGAGATCGCGGGCCACGCGGACAAGGATGAGCGAGGCCACGAACGAGAGCAGAAACGTGACGAAGAAGCTTTTCAAGCCCGAATCTCCCGGACGCGCTACCGGATGTGAGCGTGCGCACCGCGAACGACACCCCTTCAATTGAGGGGGCGACCACTTGCGGCAAAGCGGGGGGCACGCACAGCGCGGCGTCTTTCGACAACCGCCACATCGCGGAGGTCCCAACCGGTGAGGGTGCATGATGCGACGCATCGTCGCGAATTTCAAGCCGTGAGGTGGCAGATGCGCGAGAACGTCGTTTGCGTGGTCGCGATTTTGGGGTAGGGTTTCGCGGTTCGCCTTCTGCCGCCCGCCCCACGAGCCTTCGATGTCGTCACCTCCACGCGCTTATTGCCGTTCGCTTCAACCGGTTTTTGCCGCCGCCTCGGCGCTCATTGCGTCGTTGTCATTTGCCTCGTGTGGGGGGGTGCTCGATGCCGATGACCCGTATGCGACGTCGCTGTGGGATGTGGTTGGGCTGCCCGACGGGGCGGGGGCGGGGTTCACTCGTCAGGAATACTCCGAGCGGGTCGAGCAGCTTGCGCTCGATGCGCAGAAGATTCGCCAGTTGCCGTTTGAGTATGCGCCGCGCATCGTCGAGTTGACGGGCGAAGAGTTGAGCGACTACCTCTAGTCCCTGGATATTCGCGTGCGCTACCTGCACAGTGACATCGACACGCTGGAACGCACCGACATCCTGCGT
>CAZXXB010000057.1:16056-17517 GCA_964644185.1 uncultured Myxococcota bacterium | reverse complement strand
CCGCGCCCGGCGCCGACGACGATGACGCCGCCGGCGAAGCCGGCGACGACGACGACGACGACGCGACCAGCGACACCAGCGGCGACACAGACGACGACACCGCCGGAGACACCGGCTCCACCGCCCCCGACGACGTCGAAATCTGCAACCTCGAAGACGACGACAACGACACCGCCATTGACGACGTCTCCGGCTGCGAGGGCGGCTTCGACGGCGTCATCATCGACAACGGCGACGACGTCGACAACCCGCCCGTTGACACCGGATTCCTCGGCGTCAAAGTCACCGTCAAGCTGCGCGACATCAAGACCGAAACGAAGATGACCACCACCGACGCTGGCAACCGCGCCTCGTGCATCGGCGCACTCGACTACAAGGTCACCCTCAAGGTGCTGCTCTCATTCAGCGCGTTCCTCGGCCCCGCAACCTGCGACGTCGCCCTCAACACGACCGACACCGCCTTATGGGGTGCCGATAACGAGTTCCCCGGCGCAACCTTCGACGCAACCTTTTGTTGCGCTGGCCTCACCCTCAACGCCCTCAACATCGCCGACGAAGACCTCACCGTCACCTGTACCAACAACACCATCACCCAGACCGTCCGCGACGAGATGAAAAAGTTCATTTCGCAGATTCCCGCTCAGGTCAAACAGTGCGGATAATCATACAGTGCGGATGGTAAGACCCTGCGGATAACCACGCCCCGCAACGCAAAGACCGCACACCGCGCGCAAGGTTCACGCCCCCATGTTTGAAACCCTCACCCGTGGATTCAAATCGGCCCGCCTCAAAATCAGCGGCATGGCCGAGATCACCGAAGAATCCCTCGAAACCGCCCTGCGCGACGTTCGCGCGGCGCCGACGTCGACTACCAAATCACCCGCGACTTCATCGACCGCGTCAAACAAAAAACCCTCGGCGAAGTCATCCGCACCCGCGCCAAATCAGACCGCCCCGGCAAAGCCGACCTCGCACTCACACCCGGCGACCACTTCATCAAAACCTGCCACGACGAGCTCGAAGCGCTGCTCGGCGGCGATGGCGCCGCGGAACACGCCGACCTCAACTGGAAGCCCGGCAAAGAACCCACCGTCGTGCTCATGGTCGGCCTGCAAGGCTCAGGCAAAACCACCACCACCGCCAAACTCGCCCGCTTCGCCGCGCGCGACCGCCACAAAAAACCGCTGCTCGTCGCCGCCGACGTCTACCGACCAGCCGCCATCGACCAGCTCAAGACCCTCGGGCAGCGCCTCGACATGCCCGTCTACACCGACGACTCCGCCGACCCACCCGGCATCTGCGAGCGCGCCATCAAAGAAGCGCGCCACCGTGGTCGCAACCTCGTCCTGCTCGACACTGCCGGACGTCTCGCCATCGACGACGCCCTCATGGCCGAACTCGAAGAAATCCGCCGCCGCACCAAACCCGACGAAGTGCTTCTCGTCATCGACGCCATGATCG
>CAZXXB010000057.1:15156-16031 GCA_964644185.1 uncultured Myxococcota bacterium | reverse complement strand
GGCCGCCGAGTTCCACCGCCGCATCCCCCTCACCGGCCTCATCATGACGAAGCTCGACGGAGACGCACGCGGCGGCGCGGCCCTCTCGGTCAAGCAAAAGGTCGGCGTCCCCGTCAAATTCGTCGCGACCGGCGAAACCCTCGACAAACTCGACGCCTTCCGCCCACAGGGCTACGCCTCACGCATCCTCGGCTTCGGCGACATCGTCGGCCTCGTCCGCGATTTCGAACACGTCGTCGACGAAGAAACCGCCGAACGCGACGCCCGCAAGCTGCTCACCGGACACTTCAACTTCGACGACTTCATGGGCCAGCTTCGCATGTTGCAAAGCCTCGGCTCACTGCAAGAACTCATGGAAAAAATGCCGTTCTTCTCGGCATTGCCCGAAGGCTTTCAGGTCGACGAACGCGCCTTCCACAAGTTCGAGGCGATGATCGGCTCGATGACCCCCGACGAGCGCCAGCACCCCGAGCTGATGAACGACTCGCGCATGGCCCGCATCGCCAAAGGCTCAGGCCACCGCGAGTACGAAATTCGCGACATGCTCGCCCGCTTCAACATGATGCGCCGCATGATGCGCCAACTCGGGCAAGACGGTGGCGGCTTCCTCGCCAAACTTCCCGGATTCAGCGACCTCGCCCGCCTCAAGAACCTCGGTGGACTCGACTTCTCGCAGCTCTTTGCCGAGATGGGCCCCCTCACGCAGCCTCAGTCACAATCTGGCAAAGGCAAGCCCACTCGCAATCAGCCGATGCAGGCACCGCACCCAATGATGACGCCCGAGCTACTCGCCGAGCTTCGCGCGATGCAAAACCCCTACGCCAACCCGATGGCCACACCGGGACACCACGCGGCCCCGCGCCCCATTGCGACTG
>CAZXXB010000057.1:3232-15146 GCA_964644185.1 uncultured Myxococcota bacterium | reverse complement strand
GGCGGGGGGCCGCGCGGCGGCCCGCCCCCAACGGCGGCGGCCACGCGCGATACGAAGAAGCTCGAAAAGCAGCGCAAAGAGAACCGCAAGGCGCAAAAAGACGCTCGCCGCCAAAACCGCAAAAAGAAAAAATAGCCCTGCCCCACACCCACGCACGGCTCAACGCACAGCCACCACACCCATCGCCCGTCAATCATTCAGCGGAGGCAGCCGCTCAAACCCCTTCGGCGAGTCGGTCATATCCTGTTCGCTATCGGCGCGCGTCAGCCACCAGTTGCGCAGGTCATGCACCACCGGATTCGTATCATCCACCTTGCCCGTCAAAATCACCTTCGGCCCAAACGACTTGAACCGCTCGCCCAGCAACAGCGGATCAACAAACCCGAGCCGCGACGCCACCGACCTCGCCCAAGGGTCTGAAAACGCAATCTTCACGAAATCAACCCCCGCCCGCTGCAACGCACCCGCCGCCTCAATCAGCAGCGCCGACAACGTCTCGCTATCAAACCGTGCGCAAAACGCCTCGGTAATCACCCCCGCCACAACCCCCTCCGGCGTGCGAAACCGCTTTACAAACGCATACCCACTCAGCTTGCCATCGCGTCGCGCGTAGTACTCGGCATACTTCACGACCGGACACTGCCAGAACCGCCACTGCACGAACTTGCCATCGCGAATCGCGATGATCCGATGCGTCGGCCCCGCCTCCTCAAACAACCCATCAATCTCACCAAGACTCGGCCTCGTCGAATCAATCGTGACCCCGCGCTTGTGAAGCCGACTCGGCAACTCAGCCGCCGCAAGCCCCGCCTTCATCGCAACCCGACCCGCCAGATTCGCAAGCGGAGCAACAGGGTGATCGAGATACGGCTTCGCGCTCGCGAGAGCCCCATGCGAGACGACGTCGCGCAAAAACGCCTGCGCATTCAAAATGCGAAAGCTCGGCACGAGACAACCAATCTCGTGAAACCCATGCTTCATGTAGACGTGATGCAACGCCGGGTTCATCCCCACGTTGCCGACAAGGTCGCACGTCTCGCGGCAACCCAGCAAAATCTTGCCCGCATACCCCTTGCCCCGCACCTTCGAGCTCACCAGCGCATCGGCATAGTAAACCGTGTTCACCCGCTGCCGGTCGATCAACATCCCCGTCCGAATCGTCCCAAGGTGCGCGACGCACACCCCGTCATCGAACAGCATGTAAAGCCCGCTTGTCTCACCCTCACCGAGAAATGGAGGCTTGTTGTAAAACCAGTCGTAATACGCCCCCAGCGACTCGCGCCCCATCAGCTCGAGCAGTTGCGCCATATCGTTCGGGTCATTCGGACGCAGCGTACGCAGTTCCATGTTCCATCGGCTCCGTCAGGTTCAGATTCGGCTCACAAACTTCACTCGCCTCAACACGCGACTTCACATCGCGCGCGCGTTGCTCTTCAACGAACCACGCAGACTCATCAGCCGACGACGCGCCGCCAGAAGCGCGAACACCGTGTGACCCACCGTCTGGTCGGCAAGACTCACGAGCCCACTGCGTGCCTGCAATAGCGCCTCTGCGAACGTTATCACCTCGCCACCACGCGCCTCAAACAACGCCTCCATCGCCGCAAAATCGCCCTCGCCCCAGTTGTTCACGTGCTGACACAGCGTCTGCACCCCCGCCTTCACCGGCAGCGCCTTCTCGGCCACCTGCGGAACAAACAGCACCCCCCGCCGCTCATACGGAAACAACGCATACCCATCCGTCACCGCAAAAATCCCCGCCGCCTTCAACGCATCAATCGTCGCCCCGTCAAACGCATGCCACGGAGCCATAAAACAATCGATCGCCACCCCATTCTCACGCAGTATCCGCGCCCCGCGTGCAATCGCCTCACGCTGCTCTGCCGCATCAACCCCCGCGAACTCGCTCTTGTACCCCGACACGCCATACCACCCCCCCGCGCTCGTCTGCGCCACATGCCGATACCCGTGCAGCGCCACGCCCCACCCCTGCCCCTGCAACTCGCGCACAAGCGCCCAAAACCCCTCTTCACGTGGCGCATACCGCGTCAGCTTCGGACACCGATTCTCCGGTATCACCCCGATCAGCGGACGCACCCCATACCGCCCGAAAAGCGCCCTCGCGCGCTCGAACTTCTCCCAATCCATATGCGGCGCAACGTCGTCGAGTCGAATCAAGAGTGACATGGATCAGCCCCGCTAGCACCCGCCCCATAGCGTGTCAATCAAGACTTTTTGCCCGCCACACCCCCACCGCGAAACGTGACGACACCGCCCCTTCTGTGCCATAGGTAAAGGCTACCCTGCGCGCCCCAACGCGCTCATTGAGGTCTTCTCGTATGTGGGTCGTGGTTGCCATCGTTTGTGGTTTAGGCGTCGGCGTGGCGCTGCGCTACTACTTCGCCCAACGTCTCGCCGCGGATGTCGTCGCACAGGCCCAGCACCGCGCCGGAGAAGTCGTCGCCGCCCAGAAGCGCCGCGCACGCCAACTGCTCGAACAGGCCATCCTCGAAAGCGACACCGAATTCGAATCAGCCCGCGAAGCCCTCAGCACCTACGCCAACGACCGCTCACAAGAATTCGCCGTGCTCGAAGGCTCACTGCGCGCCCGCGAAGAAATCGTCAACGCCCGCGACCAGCGCCTCAAACAGTGGCAAAAAGAACTCAAGTCCCGCGAAGACGAGATGGCAAAACGCGAAGCCCTCGCCGCAGCCTCGCGCACCCAAATCGAACGCGCCCAGCAAGATCGCCAGCAGGCACTCGCCCGCGCAGCCGGCGTCACCCCCGAGATTCTCGCAGCCGAGCGCGTCCAGTCGCTCGTCGAGACCTTCAGCCGCTCTTTGCAAATGTCGCTGCGCGACGACCTCGAAGCAGTAAAACAAGAGGCCGAAAAGCGGGCCAAGCGCGTCATCGACATCGCCGTCCAGCGCTACGAGAGCCGCTTCTACATGCCCAAACCCAACTTCGCCCTCGACGTCACGACCGAAGAGTCAAAGGTCGCCATTGAGGCCGCCGCCGAGACCATCGCCAAAGCCGCCGAAGACTACAAAGTCGAACTCAACGCCAACGACGATGGAACCCGCCTCATCGTCGGCTCGCAAGACTACCTGCGCCGCGAGATGTTCCGCCGCGCCATGGTTGCATGGCTCGCCGAGCCCAAACCCACCGAAAAGTCGTTCCCCCGCGCACTCGATGCCGCAACCCGCGATGTCGAGCGCGAGTGCGCAGTCGCCGCCACCGACCTCGTCAAGGTCATGCGCATCGACCCCCTGCCCAAAAAAGTCGCCGAAACCGCCGGAAAGCTCCGCTTCCGCGCCAGCTACTCGCAAAACCAGTGGTGCCACGCCGTCGAAGTCGGCTCGCTTGCAAGCCTCATCGCCGCTGAACTTGGCGTCGAGCAGACCCTCTCACGCCGCGGCGGCACCCTGCACGACATCGGCAAAGCCATCGACCACGAGGTCGAGGGCCCCCACGCCGTCATCGGTGCCACCATCTGCCGCGAAGCCGGCGAAAACGAAATGATGTGCAACGCCATCGGCTCGCACCACAACGACGAGCCGCCACTCTCGCCCATGGCCTACGTCGTCACCGCCGCCGACAGCGCCAGCGGCGGAAGACCCGGCGCCCGCCACGAGCAGACCGACAGCTACTTCGAGCGCGTCAAAGAGGTCGAGCGCATCCCCTCCACCTTCCGCGGCGTCACCAAGGTCTACGCACTGCAAGCCGGTCGAGAGGTGCGCGTCTTCGTCGACCCACGCCGCGTCAGCGACCGCGACTGCGCCGGACTCAGCCAGCAGATCGCCCGCAGAATCGAAAAAGAACTCGTCTACCCCGGCCAGATTCAGGTCGTCGTCATTCGCGAGACCCAGACCCATCACGTCGCCGCGTAGCCAATCGCCGAGAGCATCCGCCCCGATCTCTGCCCGTCGCGACGATACGAAAAGAACCAGTCCCCCTCCGCGTGCGTGCAGCGCTCTACGTGACTGATACGCGCGCGCCCTACCCCACCCTCGCAAAGCTCACGCTTCGCCAACTCGGCAAGGTCAATCCGCCATTTCGACCCATTCGCCGCACCCTGCCGCACGAGCGCCGGGTCGTCGCCGCCATCACCCACCCCCGCCTGCCGCAAATGCCCCGACGCCAAAAACATCTCCACGACCTCCTCACCCACTTCAAACGCCCCAAACCCGATCGACGGCCCCAGCGCAACCACCACCCGCGACCGCTCGGCCCCCAACACGCACATCGCCTCGAGCGCCGCCGTCGTCACCCTTGCCGCCACCCCACGCCACCCCGCATGCACCGCCGCAATCACCCTCACCTCGGGGTCCACCATCAACAACGGAATACAATCCGCCGTGCGCACCGCAAGCGTCACGCCGGGTACACACGTCACCAGCCCATCGGCCTCGACATGTTTCGTCTCATCTTCACGTGACGCCACCGTCACGACGCGCGCCCCATGCACCTGCGACACCGTGCGCACACGCTCTGGAAGCCCCGCATCGGCCACGAACGCCGCAAGGTTCGAAGCAACCGCCGTCGGGTCATCACCCACATTGAAGCCGAGATTGAGCGAGGCAAAAGGCCCCACACTCACGCCGCCCCTGCGGGTCGAAAAGCCGTGCCGCAACCCCGCCACCTCAGCCAGCAACGGCGACGCCAGCACCCGCTCGGATGTCATAACTCCGCCGGCCCCGATCAATTCCAGCCCGATGCCCACTCGATCTTCGTCCAGCGTCCGTTCTTGCGCGTCAGCGTCGCCGCATACTCAAACCCGCCTTCATCGCCAAACCGCTTCTTGCGCGACTGGTTCTGCACCACCGTCGCCTCGCCATCAGGGCTACGAATCACGAATGACAACTGCGGAGTGCTCGCATCCTGATTGAAGCAGATGCCCAGAAACTCTGACGAGCAATCTTCGGTGTACGCCACCGACACCACATAGTCGCCATCCCCCGCCGCATTCGCGTTCTGGTAGCTGAGGTCTGCCCCCGCGGTCGTATCCGACTTGCTGGTCGTGCAGCGCACATTGCTGTTGTTGAACGGACACTGCTGCCCCGACGGCAACTCAACCTTCAACTCGTGGTCCAGCGGTGGATTACTCCACGCAAGGTTGATGTCGGCAAACTCACGCCCAAACGCCAGCGTCCCCTTGCCCGAAAGTCCAATGTTCCGCGACAGGTTATCCTGGTCGTTCGTCGCCACCTGAATGTTGCCGGTAAAACTCTGCACGATGCCCGGCTCAAACGTGATGTCGAGCTTCTGGTCGGTGTTCGGCGTCAGCGTGAAATTGCGCAGGTCGGGCGCAAGCGTGAACACCCCCGAAAGGCTCGTGATGAGGTCAACCACCAGATTGCCCGCGTTGCTCACGTTGCGGAACGTAATCCGCCGCGTCGCCGTCGCCTGCGTGCGCACATCGACATCGCCAAATGCGATGTTCCCGTCGTTGTCGAGCCCCTCAATCACAAGGTTCGGGTCAACCACGTCGCCAGCTAGCGCCACCGAAAGCTTGCCGCCATTGGCCGTCAGGTCTTCCGCGTTGGCAAACACACCAAACGTGTTTCGCTGACCGCCCGGCTGCAACGGCGCAAGCGCAAACACAAACGCAAGCTGCCCACCCACCGGTATCGTCAGCGGCTGCTCGCCCTCGCCCGGTATCGTCGGACTCTGCACGCTAAACGCCGTGCCCGCCACCGCAAAGTCGGCCTTCGAAATCGTCACCGTCGAACCACCCGTGTTGTAACACGTCAGTTGCTTCACATACGGCGTGCCGCCCGCCTTCAACACCTGCACCTCGCCAAACGCAATCACCTCCTGGTCACACGTGAGCCCGGGTGGCGTGCGCCCGCAGATGCCGTTCAACTCAATCGCGAGCTTGCCGCGATTCGTGCTGTCTTCGGGCGTGCCGTCTTCATCGAGGTCGATATCGTTGCGCACCGTAAACTCGAGCGGCTCTTTCTCAATCGTGTTCTCTTCGGTCTGCTTGTTGCCGCACGAGAACTCAAGATCAACCGGCACCTCAGCCTGCGACTTCAGCGTAATCGGCGTCGCCGTCCCTTCCGCAAACACCGCCTTAAAAAACAGCCCCGGCTTCGGCTCAAGGTTGTCGAGAAACAGGTCGCCCGAACCGTTGTTCTTGAGAATGTACGAGCGAACCTTCGTCGCGTTCAGCGGCGCGTCGCCAAAATTCACCACCTGATTCTTGTACGTGTCGGGGTTCGCGGCATTCAACTCGCGCAGGTCGAGGCCCGACGCAAGCTCGATGATCTGCAAGTCGCCCGCACCCTTCGTCCCGCAAATCGCACCAATCTGAAAGAACGGATTCTGCGGATTCGTCGTCGTGATTTCGAGCACCCCCTGATCGGCCTCCGAGTCGTTCTGCACGCAGCACATCGTCAGCGTCAGCGGCGACGCCGCACTAATCTTCGTCCCCGGCGTAAAGGCCGGCTCAAACGAAAACACCGGCGCGTCAATGTTCGTCGCGCGGTCCCACTGGATGTTGTTGACCTCGACTTCGGGGCAACCGCCCTCGGTGTCGATGCGCAGCGTCACCGTATCGCACACGAGATCGCCCGCCGAGACCGGACCAAAATCGACCACGTCTTTGCTCAAGATCACCGAGCTTTCGAAGCAGCTCTGGCACACCTGTGGGTCATCTTTCGACTCACCGGCGACACACACCTCGCCAATCGCGCAGTACTCGGCGATGCCGTTGCAGTCGGCGCGGCACGTGCCGTTCTCTTCGTCGCAGCTCGAGCACTTGTCGAGCTTCGTGCACTCTTCGTCGGTGCGGCAACCGCCCGCCACGCACACCTTTTTGCACCCCTCGCCCTCACCCACCTGCTTACACGCCTGCCCCACCGGACACTCAAAGTCGCTCGCGCACTCTTGCAGGCACAGACCGTTGTACTTCGCCAGTTCTTCTGGCTTTGCAAGGCACAGGTCGGCAAATGGCTGACACAGCAGGTTGCAGCTTATGTCGCCGCAGTCGAACTCGCTATCGCACGGAATACCCGGCTCCGCGCACCCATTGGGGTCATCCGCGCAGCACCCATCTTCGCCACACACCTGCGGTATCGGGCACTCGAGATCGTCGGTGCAAGTGATGCATTCCACGCTGGTCGAGTCATCGTCGTCATCGAACACCACATTGCCCGTCCCGCCAACCTGCGTGTCATCCGTGCACGAAGCCAGCAGCCCGCCCCCTGCCACGACGAGCACAAGTGGCATCACCATCGCGGCAAGCGAGGCAACCCCGCGACCGAGTCGATCTTCACACCAGACGTTAGCGGCAAAAGACAGGCGCATTCCAATCATCCTCAATGGCTGAACCACCGCACGCGCGCACTTACTCGGTGAAACACTTCCTAACCGAATCGCTTCGCCCTCACACCTTCACGTGACGGTCTTGTGAACCGCCGACGAAAGTTGTCGAAATGCTTCGGCCCGCGCTCGCGGTAGACAGGCGCCCGCAAGGTATCGCGGGCTGCACCGTGACGCAACATCAAGTTTTGACGCACCCACCCGCAGGCTACCCGCCGTAAGCCGTATCGCGCACCACATCGCGCAACACCCGCAGCGAATGCCGCGCCGCCGCGACGCTGCCGCGATGCCGCACCAGCCCATCAACCGCGTGGGCAATCCGCGCCAGCCGCCCCGCATGTTCAACCCCCACAGCCGCCCGCTCTAACCGCTCACGCACCCCCGCCTCGCGCACCCGCCGCCAATAATCGGGCGCCGTCACAACCCGCCAGATGTCGTCGGTCGCTCGAAGCTCCAAAGGCCCACCCCCGACCCCCTCCGTCGCCAGATTCGCAAGCAACCGCCGTATCTCTGCCGGATGCTCACCCGCAAACGGCTCAAGCCACGTCGAAAACCGCACGTCGGGGTGCATGTGAAATGGGTCGCGGTAGCGAAGCCAGTTGTCGCGATACCACGCCTCGAACTGCGACCCGTACGTGTTCTGAAACCCAATCGCCCGGTAGTACGCCAGCTTCTGCTCGACCTGCACCGGCAACACATACGAGTAGTGCGCGTAACGAATCCCCCGCGCATCCAGATCATCGGCGCTCAACACCTCATCATCGCGCAGTTTCACCGCCGCCCCCTCACCCGCATACCGCACCGTCGGTGGACGATGATCAACGAACCGCGCCCCCGGCTCGAACCGAAACACCCGATGAATCACATCTTCATACCGCCCACCCCGCGCCACAAAATCGAACCCGCACACAAACGTCGTGCAACGACACGTCGCGAGCTTCAACCGCGGGTTGCGCGCAAACTCTTCCGCAATCTCGACCACATGCGCAGGCTCCCAAAACTCATCGCTGTCGAGCAAAAACACAAGCTCGCCCTCAGCCGCCTCCATAAACAGATTCGTCTGCTCGAGCTTCTCGTCATACCCCCCGTCACGCGAAATGACGACGATTTTCCCCTCCGGGTCGGGCACCCGCCGCACCCGCGCCAGCGTGTCATCGGTCGAGTGCCCGTCAGCCGTCGCACTCTCCATCGCAAACCGCGACGCCCCTTCGACCACCACGATGCGATGCGCAACACCGTAGACCTGCCGAATCGCATGGTCGACGAACGGCGCCCCATTCAGCACGATCATTCCAAACGTAATCTTGAGCGGCGCTCTCATCCGAAAAATCGCACGACCGGAAACACACGTCGCGGCGGCGGCAACGGGCGACCCGCAAGCGTCGCACCCACCTTCACGCTGTTGCGCACCGGCATCAACCGCTGCGCCAGCGACGCCACCGCATCGCGACGACCCACCATCGCCGCCCACGCGCCCCGCTCATTCAGCCACAACACAAACTCCGCCAGCGACGCCGCATCGTGCGGCACCCGCTGCGTCGCAAGGTAGTAGTGCCACAAATTTCTCGGACGCGTCGCCCACCACTTGAACGACTGATCGTGCCCCAACCGCGCCACCGCATTCAGCGTCTGGTCATACCGTAGCCGCAACCGCGCCTGATGCAGCGCCACCCCGTCAAGCCCATCCGCCGTCGTCACAAACACCACCACCTCGCTGCGCAGCGCCCCGTCGAGCAACCCTGTGTCGCCCCGCTGCGGCTCGCGAAACATGTACCCGTCGAGCGCCGAAAAATCGTGCAGCCGATGTGGCCCGTCACCCGGTGTCACAAGCGGAACCAGCGTAAACGCCGCCGCCACATCGGTCGGGTCATCGAGCGACGCATCGACAAACCGCGGGTGATACCCGGGCGGACGCATCGGCGGCACCCGCGCCACGAACTGCCGAAAACTCACATTGAGATCGCTCTCACGCGACCCCGCCGTCCGCGCATGCCACTGATGCAGCGCAATCGCCTCCGCATCCGGCACAAAATACGCCCCGCACTGATAGAGCCGGTACGCAAGCTCGTTGTCTTCGTGCCCCCACGCGCGAAAGCTGTCGTCAAATGGCCCCGCACGCCGCAGCAAATCGAGATGAAACGAGAGATTCCCCCCCGCCGCACACATATAAGGCCGCCACGACGTGCGAAGCTGCGCCGACTGCCCCAGTTCATTGCGCAGCCACTCGGGCCCCAACCCCGAAAACTCGTCGCGCATCGCCAGCGCATCACTGCGCGTCATGTCGGCCAAAAGGTCTTCCGCCGTCAGCCGCTCCGTCGCCGACTTCGGCAACTCACCACGCCGCCCAATCACCACCACCTCAGCCCCCGCCTTCGCCGCCGCCGCATGCAACCGCACGTGACGCTCCACAAACCGCCGCGTCGGCAGCATGTCGGCATCCAGCAATATCAACAGCGGATTCTCATTCGGGTGATGCGTCATCATGTGCCGCACCCACAGGTTACGCGCACCCGCCGCATCAAACCCCTCACGTGGACGCCGACGACGATGCAGCGCCGTCAGCTGCAGATGCCCCGACCACCGCGCCAACACCCGCTCGGTATCGTCGGTCGAGTTGTCATCCACCACCACCACATTAAACCGATAACAGCCGATGTTCTGCACCGCGAGCGCCGCCAGCGTCAGATCAAGCTGCTTTGCCCGATTGCGCGACGGTATCACCACCGTCGCAAGCGACCCCGTCAACGCCCGCATGTTGATCGTGTGCGCAAGACTCGTCAGCCCCGTCCAGTCGTTCGCCGCAAATGGACGCGACAGCGCCGCAAGCTCATCGTCTCCCCGCTCCATCAACGCAAAATCGCGCGCAAACTCGTTCGCCGCATCCCACAACAACGGCGTATCGCTCGGGTGCAACGGTACAAACCCACCCGCCGTGTAAATGCTCGGCTTGCCGTGCCGCCCCGCCGCCGCCAATGCCAGCGCCGCCAGCCGTGGGTCCGCCGCCAACGCCTGCACAATGTCCGGACGATTCTTGAACAACGGCGCCAAACGACGACGGCTACCCAGATCAACGTTCTCAACGACGCCGTTGTGCTCGTGCGCGTACTCTATCCACAGCGCGTGCTCAGGCCCCGTGCCCGGCGTCAGCGCAGCCACGAACGGCGTACCCGCCGGCACGAAATCGGCAAGGGCTGGAGCCCAGAATCCCTCACCGCCAAGAACGAGTGCGTAACCGCCCATGACTGACACAGTACGAAAGTTACGGGCGCGCGTACAGATTTCGCCTACGGCCCCACCACCCGGTCGATACGCGCCTCGACGAGCGGCCCAAACCCAATCGTAAACGGCGCAAGCCCCCACCCATCTGAGTAAAGCCCCGCACGCGTCGTGAAATCCATCACCTTCAACGGAAACTCATCGGGCGACCGATAGTGCAACGCCCCCTCACCCGCCGGACACCGCGCCTCAAGATTCTGCAGCTTGAACATCGTCACGTTGCTAATCCGCAAACACCGCTCACCCACGACCGGAGCATCACGCCGCACCACGCGAATCGGCCCCGAATCATCGAGGTCACGCAACTCGTTGCGCCCAAGATAAAGGTTCTCGCGGTCCGACAAAAACGACGTCGTCGGGTCGCTCGACAGCCGCGTCAGCACACCCCACTCATGCACGTGCCACAGCCTCTGCGACTTGCCCGCCGCGCGCGCCTCATCCGCATTCACTCTCACCGCCCACGTCGTCGCATCATCAATCGCTTGCGCAAAACGAATATCCGCCACCTGAATCAACGCCCCCACCGGCACCGTCACGAGCGCAATCACAATCGGAAGCCGACGCTCGCGCCGCGTAAACTCGGTCGGGTCGGGCGACCGCCGCATCGCAAGCTCGGCCGCAAGCAGCACAAACGGCAACGCGGTGATGAAATACCGCGCATTGGTAAAGCCCACCCCCGCCGACGCAATCAACACCAGCAGCAGCGTCGTCAACGGCGCATACCGTAACACCTGGTCACGATGCGTGTGCGCGTGCTTCCACAACACCCAGACACTCGCCACAACACCCCCACCCGCAAGCGCCAGCGCAAACGGCCACAACACCATCTCGACCTGATACCCACTCACCACCCCAAACACCGCCGTCGACGTCGCAACCAGTATCGGCACCAGAATCATCGCAACCGGATGCCGCCGATCGCCCAGCATCATCCACCCCACGAATGGACTCATCAGCGCCGCCCCAGCCGTCGTCGCAAACGCACCAAACCGCAACCCCGCCCCGCTAAACTCCGACCCGATATCAGTCCCCATCTTCTGCACCGCAAGCCACGTCGGTATCGGGTGCGGCGCGCCATAGACCACCGTGAACCACAACTGCCACAGCCCAAACACCACCCCCACACCGAGAAGCTGACTCGCCGCAAATCGCCGCCGGTCGCGGTCAAACAAAAACACCAGCACCGCAAACACCAGCACCGCCGATGGACGATACCGCACCAGCAGCGTCAACCCGACGAGCGCGCCACTCGCAAACGCAACCCAGCCACGACGCGCATCGAGTGCCGCCACAAACATCCCAAGCGCCAGCA
>CAZXXB010000057.1:0-3114 GCA_964644185.1 uncultured Myxococcota bacterium | reverse complement strand
GCTTCGTCGCGAGCCACGTCCCAAAAAACAGCGCCAGCAGCCCCAGCGCACCCGCTGCCCGCGCCGCCATCTCAGGCATCACCCCAACCCGACGCAGCGAAAGCGTCAGCCACACCAGCGGCGGTGGATGAAAACTATACGGGATAAACACCTCAGGGTCGTCGAGGCAGAAGAACTTGTTGCAATACCCTCGCGACGCATCAGCCGCGTGCGCCTCGACCGCCTGCACCAGCGTCGTCGGCCAGTCTGAATCGACGTGCAAAGGCTTCACGAACGACGACGCGCACGCGACAAGCAGCAGCGCCGCGACCACGACCGCGACCTCGCGTGACAACCTCGACCCTGTACGCGCACCCTGCGCCAATGCGCCGCCTCCACACAAAACACGTTGCTTCACTTCGCCCACTCAAACTGGCATCCTCACACCAACAATAGTGGCTCGCGCGTCACGTTGACAACCAGACGCGAGCCCCACCTGCCCGAAAAAATTTCGATGATTCTCCTCATCCACCCGCGCAACGACATGATTCTCGACGAGTGCATTCCACTCTCGTTGCCCGCCGTCGTAAAGCGCATGCCCGGCCCCATTGTCGGACGTCACCACCACGAGGTCACGCCCCGCGAGCTGCGCAGCGCCAACGCCATCTTCATCGAGGCCCACTGGTACACCGGCCTGCGCTCGGTCATCGCCCTCGCCAAACAGGCCAAAGCCGCCGCACCCACAACCCCCGTCATCATTGGCGGAAGCTCCGCCTCAATCTTCTCCCGTCAACTCTTGCGCGACACCCCCATCGACTACGTCGTTCACGGCGACGCCGAGCGACCCGCCGCATGGCTCGCCGAAGCCCTGCTCGAAAACCGTGACCCCTCACGCGTCCCCAACATCATCGGACGCGACTTCGACAACCGCCAGCAATACGCCGTCACCCGCGAAGACCTCGACACCGGCAACTACCGCGACATCGAGTGGTTCCCATCGCTCGCCAAAAAAACCTACTGGCTTCACAACATCGCGCGCGGCCACTCGTTCCCCACATGGCCTTTTCTCGTCACCTACCGTGGCTGCCCATACGCCTGCGACGAATGCGCTGGCTCGATCAAGAACCAGTTCAAACTCTACAACCGCAACTGGGTGCTACGCTCGCCCGAACGTGTCCGCGACGACCTCATCGCCTTCAGCGACGACCCTCGCGTCAGCTTCGTCAACCTCTACCACGACATCCTCTACCTCAAACGCAGCTACCCCGAGACCGTCTTCGACCGCGCCTACAACCTCACCGTCAACCTCGAACTCTTCCGCTGTCCCTCGCGCGAGATGCTCGAACGCGCCATGAGCTGCTTTCGCGGCGGACAAGTCTACTTCACCCTCGACGAGATGCACTCGATCTCGCGCAACCTCGCCGACATCGGTGAACTCATCGACCGCATCCGCTACGTCGAAAAATCGCCCCGCTTCTCAGCCTACCTCTTCTACATCCAGCGCTACATCGACGCCGACCCCGCCTACGCCAAAGCATGGCAGGCCGTCCGTCGCGAAACCTCGATCAACATGGTCCAGGCCGACTTCTGGTGGGATCACAACCCCCTCTCGCAACCGGGCGGGTTCGCAACCGAGCAAGACTACCTCGACGCCCTCAAACCCGCGACCAAATACTACGCGATGAACACCGCCTTCCGACTCGGCACCTACGCCCACGCCTACGCCCCTGGCGTCGCGCAACGCATCAAAAAATCGCTCCTCAAACGCCATCACTTCGCCATCACCGATGGCGTGCGAAAGGCCCTCGGCCTCGCACCAGCAGAGACCGCGCTACCATGAGCGAGCACCACGCGTTCCCAGGTTCGATGCTCGACGAGGGCATGACCCCCGAAGCCTACATCGCGGCGGCGCGCACAAGCGGCAAGGTCCGCGGCTCATACGCAAAAGGTCTCGCGCTTGCCGCCCTCTGGCAGGCAGAACTCTTCAACAAGGGCCTCTTCAAATCGGGCCTTGCCGTCGAACTTGGCGCGGGCCCCGGCTACCTCGCACGTGGCATGGCCATCGCCGCCCGCAAACACTCAGCCCGCGTCATCGGTCTCGACGCAGACCCCACGATGGTCGCCTTCGCACGTCATCAACACCCCATCGACCGTCTCGAATTTCACGTCACACCCCACGACCGCATCGTCTTGCCCGAAGGCACCGGAAAAGCCGACCTCATCGTCTGCGAAGACATGCTCCACCACGCCGTCGACAAGGCCGCGATGCTACACGCCATGCTCGGCGTGCTGCGCAAAGGCGGCCTGCTCATCGTCTTCGACCTCAACCCGCAAAGCCTCTTCGTCGCCGCAAAAAAAATCGTCGCGCCCCTTCGCAACATCCGTGCGAAAATGGGACGCGACAATCACGACCGCGACGCCTTCGAAAAGGCGTTCTGGCACTCAATCAACGAGTCAGTGCGACCGGCTGAACTGCGGACGACCCTCGCGGCGCTGCCCGTGGCCCGCAGCACCGTGCTGCCGCTGTGGCTGCGCTCTGCGGTCGTTGCGATTCGCCGTTGAGCCATCGCGGTGATGCGTCGCCGCATCGCCACGGGCGGCCCCGTGCGAGGCGCGCGGCGCGTTGAACTCACCACGCGGCCCAACCCCATCGCGACGCGGCGCATTGAAGTCGCCTCGCGGCGCGTTGAACTCACCACGCTGCCCGCCAAAGTCACCACGCGAGCCGCCGTTGTGCTCACGACGCGCAGGCGGCGCCTCGCGACGCGGCTGCACCGCATCGACAAACACGCGACGCTGCGTCACCTGCGCCTCGACCACCGGCAACGTGCGACGAATCACACGCTGAATGTCGCGCAGAGCCGAACGCTCATCCGGTGAGCAGAACGACAGCGCAAGCCCCGTCGCACCCGCACGCCCGGTACGGCCAACGCGATGCACGTAGCTCTCGGCATCGACCGGAAGATCGTAGTTGATGACGTGCGTGATGTTGTCGACGTCAATCCCGCGCGCCGCCACATCGGTCGCCACCAGCACCGGACTAGCACCCGACTTGAACAGGTCAAGCGCGCGCTGACGCTGCACCCGGCGGTCATGGACCTGGGGCTCGAGCGGATGCGCCGGCTGCTGGCCGAC
>CAZXXB010000056.1:15766-17562 GCA_964644185.1 uncultured Myxococcota bacterium | reverse complement strand
GAGCAGCGGGAAGGTTGGGGTGACGGGGATGTACGGCAGGCCGAGCGAGCGGCTGAAGAAGCGGACGCGGGCGAGCAGCGGCATGATCTCTTCGCCGCCGACGATGGCGACGGGGATGATTGGGGTGCCGGTGCGGAGCGCGAGCTTGACGAAGCCGCCACGTCCGAATCGTTGAAGCTGGTAGCGCTCTTTGAAGAGCTTGCTGATGCCCTTGAGTCCCTCGGGAAAGGCGCAGACGAGCTGCTCTTGTTTGAGCAGGCGTTCGGCGTTTTCCTGGCAGGCGCGGACACCGCCGATGCGGTTGATGTAGGCGCCGAGGAACGGGAGATAGAAGACGAAATCTTCGACGAGAAAGCGCAGCGGTCGTGCGGCGGGGTGCTCGTTTTGAATGGCGGTGCGCAGCATGACGCCATCCCACGGTAATGTGCCGGAGTGGTTGGCGACGAGCAGTGCGCGCTGGTTTGCGGGGATGTTGGCGACGCCCGAGACCTCGACGCGGTAGTAGAGGTGGTAGATGGCGTCGAAGACGGGTTTGAGTTTTTCGGCGAAGGCGGGGTCGTAGCCGAATTCGTCGACGTCTTCGGCGTCGTCGAAGAGGTTGGGGGGCAGCGCGGTGGGGTCGTATTCGTAGGTTTCGCGGCTGGCGACGCGGCGCAGTTTTTCGCGGAGTCCCTCGGCGGCTGGTGTGGCGTCGTGGACGGCGAAGGCGGTGGTGTCGGTGTCGGTGTCGGTGTCGTCGGTCGGCGCGGTGTTTGCGTCGTTGGTGTTGTTGCCGGTGGTGTCGGTGTCGGTGGTTGAGGTGTGGCTGTGCGCGTCGTCTGTGTCGCGGCTCGCGGTGAGAGCGGCTTCTGGCGCGGTGGGCGCGGTGGCGTCAGCGAACGTGGCTTCCGTGGCTTGTGGTGCCTCCGACGCCGCTGTTTCTGTTGGTGCGTTTGGTGCGGTGGGTGCGTTTGGTGCGGTGTTTGCGGTGGGTGCAGTGGCGAGCGCAGCGGCGAGGTCGTCGTCGGGCGCAGGGGGTGCAGCATCGGGTAGCGTCGAGAGGGCGAGGGCGCGGGTACGGGTACGCGGGGGCGCGACGCGGTCGGTCTCGGTGGTGACGCGGTCTTCGACCGGGGGCAGGTCGGTGAGGGTGGAGTCGGGGCATGTGGCGGCGCGCGTCGCGGCGGCTTTTTTGGCCGTGGTCGTTTTCTCGGCGGGTTTTTTCTCGGCGGGTTTTTTTGCTGAAGGTTTTTTTGCGGCGGGTTTGGTCGTCGCAGGTTTGGTCGCGGCGGGCTTTGTTGCAGTGGGCTTTTTGGCTGCCGACGATTTCGACGCGGGTTGCTTCGCTGATTTCGCAGTCTTGCTGGTCTTCGTGGTCGTCGCAGGCTTCGCGGTCGCCGCTGGCTTTGCGGTCGCCGCTGGCTTTGCGGTCGCCGCAGGCTTCGCGGTCGTCGCTGGCTTTTCGGGTTTGACGGGTTTGTCGGCGTTTGCAGTCTGGTCAGCCTTGCGCAGCTTTTTTGCGAGCTTTGCGATGCGCTCGATGGCCTCGCGCGGGGGCTCGGGTTTGCGTGCGTCGGTGGCCTTCGCGGTGGCCTTTACGGTTGGCGTCGCGGCAGCCTTGTCGGCGGCGCGTTCAGCCTTTTTGGCGAGTTTTCTGGCGGCCTTTGCCGGGTCTTTCACTTTGTTCTCTTTGTTTTTCTTACCCATGGTGGTCGGCCTCGTTGTGTTGGGTGGCGGTGCGCGCGAAACGGCGCGTTGAGGTTTTTTTGGTGCAGCGAAAGACGATCACGTGAGTGAGTCGGTGGCGGGCACGAGGG
>CAZXXB010000056.1:5399-15659 GCA_964644185.1 uncultured Myxococcota bacterium | reverse complement strand
AAACATGAGGTAGCCGGTGAAGGTGGGTGGAATCGTGCCGACCTGCGCGTTCCAGAGCATGCGGGTGCTGGCCTCGAAGACGGGTTTGGGCAGGGGCAGGTTGTTGCGTCGCAAGAGGCGCAGCACGGCTGAGAGTGGCAGCACGCCGCGGCTTGCGATGTTGTAGACGCCGGGGGCGGGTGAGTTTGCGGCGTGGACGAACGCCTCAATCGCGTCGAGCTCGTGGATGAACTGCATGAGGGGGTCGTAGCCCATGACGGTGGGGACGACGCCGCGCTTGAGATAGCGGGTCATGAAGTTGTCGACGTGGGGGCCGAGGATGGTGGCGAGGCGCAGCGTGGTGAAGTGCATCGCGGGGTGTTTTTCGGCAAAGGCGATGACGTGTTTTTCGGCTTCGACCTTGTCGCTGAAAAAGCGGCTGCCGGGGTTTCCGCGAAGAAAATGGCGCTCTGAGAGAAAGTTCGGGTTGCTGGCGTGAGCGCCGTAGACGGCGGTCGTCGAGTTCATGATGAAGCGGCGCACGCCGGCCTCGCAGGCGGCGTTCATCGTGTAGATTGTGCCGAGCACCTCGACCTCGTGGGCCCACTCGCGGTCGCGCGAGGGCAAGGCGAGAAAGTCGAGGTGGTAGACGGTGTCGATTTCTTCTTCGACGAGCACGTCGAAGAGGCGCTCGAAGGCGTGGGGCTGGGTGACGTCGAGGGCGACGTAGCGGACGCCTTCGGGCAGGGTGCGGGGCTCGACCCTGCCGATGGCGACGATGCGCTCGACGCCGGGTATTGCGGCGAGACGCGGGATGAGATTTCTGCCAATAAAGCCGTCGGGGGCGGTGACGGCGATGCGGCGCGCGATGCCGCTGTCGGCTTCGACGAGTTGCGCGGCTTCAGGAATCGTCCGGGGGTTGCGTGCGCGAGGCATGTGGGTGTCACCCTTTGTGTTGATGGAGACCGCACTCTAGCAAAATGGATGCGCTGAACCAAACCACGGGTGGGGTTGTTGCCCACGAAGCGTCGCCGTCGCGTGCGCTGCGCGAGATTCGGGTGATGCCGCCGGCGCTTGCCGACCGCATTGCGGCGGGTGAGGTGGTCGAACGTCCGGCGAGTGTGGTGAAAGAGCTTGTGGAGAATAGCCTCGATGGTGGGGCGCGGTTTGTCGAGGTGCGGGTTGAGGGGGCGGGGGTTGATGGTATCGCGGTGCTCGATGATGGCGCGGGGATGCGGCGCGAGATGTTGCGGGTGGCGGTGTTGCGGCACGCGACGAGCAAGATTCACAACGAGGGTGAGCTTGATGCGATTGTGACGCTCGGGTTTCGCGGTGAGGCGCTGGCGTCGATTGCGGCGGTGTCGCGGTTGACGCTGACGAGTCGCGTGGCGGGTGCTGAAGAGGGCGCGCGGCTCATGATGGAAGGGTCGGAGATCATCAGCGAGTCGATGGTGGGTGCGCCTCTCGGCACGCGGGTTGATGTGCGCGATCTGTTTTTCAACATGCCGGCGCGGCGCAAGTTTTTGAAGACGGCGGCGACCGAGCGGGCGCAGATTGTCGATACGATGACGCGCATCGCGCTGACGCGGGCGGATGTTCATTTTCGGCTCGTGCAAGAGGGGCGCGAGGTGTTTGACTTGCCGGCGGGGATGCCGCTCGCGCAGCGGGCGGCGCGGTGCATTGGGCCCGAGGTGCGCGACCAGTTGCATCCATTTGATGGGGGTGTTGAGCCTGTGCGGGTGCATGGGTTGATAGCGCCGCCGGAGGTGAATTTTGGTTCGGCGCGGGGGCTGTTGCCGTTTGTGAATGGGCGGTTTGTGCGCGACCGCGTCGTGATTCGCGCGGCGCAGGATGCGTTTGAGGGGATGGTGCCGCGGGGGCGGTATCCGATTGCGCTGGTGTTTGTTGAGGTGCCGCCCGAAGAGGTCGATGTGAATGTGCATCCGCAAAAGTATGAGGTGCGATTCAAGCCGGGGTTGCCGGTGCATCTCGCGATACGCAAGGCGGTGAGTGGGGCGCTGGTGGGGTACACGGCGCAGGCGGCGCATGTGGGTGGGCCGAGTTTGCCCGAGCGGACGGCGCGCGAGACCGACAAGATCATCGAGGCGTTGAAGCGGTATGAGGCGGCGCACGGTGCGAGTGCGGGGGCAGGCAGCTCGGCGCTGTTTCACGACGAGGAGGTGGCGGCACCGCGCAGGGTTGCGGTGACTGCTAGCGGGGCGGCGGGTGGCGCGGTGAGCGGGCGCACCTACACGATGCGTGAAGGGGGCACGCAGCGGGGCTATACGCCGCGGCTGCCGATGAGCCCGACGACGCTGCCTTTGGCGCGCGGGGGCGCGGGTGATGGCGCAACTGGAGGTGCGGCTGGAGGTGCGGCGAGTGGCGCGGCGAGTGGCGCGGTGGGGTTGCCCGCGAGCAGTGTCGAGGCGCCGGCGAAGACGCACGTGTCGCCGTATCTGATGGCTCCGAGTGGGGGGTACGCGTCGCTGCGGGTGGTGGGGCAGTTGCACGGCACGTATGTGCTTTGCGAGAGCGACGATGGGCTTGTGGTGTTTGACCAGCACGCGGCGCATGAGCGGGTGACGTACACACGGCTGATGGATTCGTATTTTTCGGGGGGTGTGCTGGGGCAGCCGATGTTGATTCCGGTGCGGGTTGATTTGCCACCGGCAGAGGTTGAGCGGGCGGTGGCGCATGGTGAGGCGTTGGAAAAGCTGGGGGTGCATGTCGAGCCGTTTGGCGACAACGCGGTGCGCATCACGGAGGTTCCGGCGGGGTTTGAGCGGGCTGACTGGGGGCGGTTGTTGCGTGAGTTGATTGCTGACCTTGATGAGACGGGCAGTGGCGCGGTGTTTGAGGCGAAGGTGCGGGCGGTGTGCGCGCTGATGGCGTGTCACGGTTCGGTGCGTGCGCACGACAAGCTGTCGCACGAAGAGATGCGCGAGTTGCTGCGGCAGATGGATGAGACGGAGAAGTCGTCGCGGTGTCCGCATGGGCGTCCGGTGGCGGTGCGGGTTGCGCTGCCAGAGCTTGAGCGGTGGTTTAATCGGCACTGATCTGCTGAGTTTGTGGCTCTTCGCGCGAGCGCTCATCGCGGCGATCTCGTCTGCTGCGTCTGTTACCCCCTAACCCCCCAACCCCAAGCGACAGGCGCTGCCCCCAGAGAGGGCGGGCACCTCTCCCCGGCGAAGACGCCGACCCTCCCCGCATGACGCAGGGAGGGTGAAGACGCGCTCGACGAAGAGTGCAATTCGACGCGGGGCGACGGGGCGCGGGGCGAAAAAAAACCCCTCACGGGTGTGAGGGGTTTTTTGTTTGAAGGGGTCGGTGGTGGGCGGCGTGACTCGGGTGAGCTACGCGCCGCCGCGTGTGTGGGGTGACTGGTTAGTCGCGGCGGCGACGGCGCAACGCCAGCACGAGGGCGAGGGCACCCGCGATGAGCGCGGCACCTGAGGCGCTGCCGGTGCGGGTCGAGCAGCCGAAGCCACCCTCTTCGTCGGCGAGCACGTCACGTCCGTATGCGGGACCCTTCGTGATGTATTCCGGAGCTTCGGGCACGGGGGTGCCGGGCTGCCATGTGCCGGGCGCGGTGCCGCCAGTGTAGGCGTCGTTGCCCCCTGCCCCGCCGTTGGTGGCGGCGCTCGTGACGCGGGCGACTGTCTCGTTGCCCTCTTCGTCGCGGACGCGGACCCACGCGTTGAGCGAGCCGGTGTCGTAGGCGGCGAGGCTGACGGCGGCGATGGGTGCGTAGTCGGTGTAGTTCACGCCATCGACGGACCATGCCATTTGCAGGCGGGCCTCGGGGGTGAAGTTGTCGCGGGCTTTGACGGTCATGATGCCTTTGGCGTCAACGGTGGCGACGACTTCGGGGGCGACGGGGTCGAAGAGGAAGGCGAGCGAAGCGGGGGTCTTGTCGACGGTGCGGTGGGCGCCCTTCACACGCGAGCGCACTTCGATTTTGTGGGCTCCGACGAGCCAGAGCATCGGGTCGCTGATGCTGAGTTTGTCGGCGTCATGGTAGGGCGACCACGAGCCGCCATCGACGCGGTAGCTGTACTCGACGGTGGCGCCTTCGGGAGCTTTTGAGGCGCTGAATTCGACGCCAATCGTGGGTGCGGCGTACTTGCCGGTCTTGTGCCAGCCGAGGATGGCGTTGCGGTCTGGGGCCGACTTGCTGACGAGTTTGACGCCGGTGTCGAGCTCGACGGTCGAGGCGGTGGGGGGCGCGATGCCGAGGCTCGCGAAGAGGCCGAGGAAGTAGTAGCAGCCGCCGAGTTCTTCGGGGATGCCGCAGCTTGCGAGGTTGGTGCCTTCATCGACGCCATTGACGGCCTGAATTTCGAGTTCGATGCCCTGGATCGCGGGGATCGCGATGGGGGGGATGAGGTTGTCGAGTCCACCGTCGCCGGCGAGCAGGGGCAGCACGGCGTTGATGAGGGTGGGCAGCGCGGTGACGAGGGCGTCGGGGGTCTCGGCGAGAATTTCGCTCTGCTCGGCGCGGATGTTTTTGAGCAACGCGACGGGGTCAGAGAGGTCGATGATGGGGGTGATGCCGGGGACTTCGGGGTCGCCGGGGTTCTCGCCGGGGACCATGCCGGGCTGGAGACCGACGGGCAGTTCGAGGTCGGTGGTGAGTGAGAACATCCAGGTGTAGCGACCGTAGATGAAGCCGTAGAAGTCGATGGTGAAGTTGGGGACCGAGACGAGAATGAGGGGGCGGTCGATGACGGGTTTGGTCGTGCCGTCTTCCTGCACTTCTTCTTTGTAGGTGCCGCGCCCGATGTAGGCGGCGGGGGCCTCGGTGGGGCGGAAGGAGAGGAGGACGGGCGCGCCGCTGCCGGCGAGGGTTGTGAGCGACGGCAGGAGGATGCCGAGGGTCGAGGTGGAGAGTTGTGGGACGGCGGCGGTGCCGAGGTTGATGCAGAGGGCACCGGCGTTGAAGGCATCCCAGAGGGTTTTGGCGACGAAGGCGTCGGAGATGCCGATGCCTGCCATGAACTGGGTGGGTTCGATGGCGGGGGTTGTGGGGACGGGGTCGTTTTCGGTGACGACGTCGTTTTCGTAGGCGAAGCTGGCCTCCTGGACGAGGTTGCGGTTGCCGGGGTCGACGGGTGGGAGGGTTTCTGGGACGCAGGTGTTGCGGACGCTCTCGGTGCCGGCCATGGCGAAGAGGGTCAGGCCGCCGCCGGTGGCTTCGCTGATGGGCGGGATGCGGAGCGAGCCGTCGCCGAGTTTTTCGCCGCCGCCGACCATGAGGCTGAGGTCGATTTTTGCGGCGAGTCCGGGTGCGATGTCGGCGAGCAGTGCGCCGACGTCGAATTGCCCTTCAAGGCCGAGTGGCAGGGGCAGGCAGCCAGCAGAGGTGGTGCAGGTTTTGTTTTCGGGTGAGCCGGTGGCGGTGTTGGGGGGCACGCCGAGGGTGCAGGTGGGGCTGGCGTTGCAGACTGCGTTCTGGCTTGCGAGTTCTTGCGTGGCTTTTGATGGGCACTCGTCGTTGGTCTCGCACGACTGGAACTTGAGGTTGACGAGCTGGTCGTTGACGAGGCCCTGAATGTCGAGGGCGCTGTTGACGGTGGGAATCAGGAGGCCGAAGAGGCCCTCGACGAGGCCGCCGAGGAGTCCGCTGCACTGGAGGTCGAGGTCGGCCTCAGCGATGATGTCGGGGAGGATGGTGCCGTTCTGGTCGGTGGCGCCGAAGCCGCGGAGATCGAAGGCGAGGCGGTCGGTGGCGGGGTTGATGCTGAACTGGATGTCGCCGCGGACGGGTTTACCGCCGGGCTGGTTGGTGCGGTTGAGGGTGGGTCGCACGGTGCAGTTGATGTTGATGAAGAGGGCCGAGACGGAGACGGGGATGCGTCCGTTCGAGGGTTTTTTGACGTTGAGGTCGAGCTTTGCGAGCAGCGAGACGGTGTCGGGTGGGCTCGTTTCGAGCTGTGGGTCGTTGATGATGGCTTCGAGTTCGCAGCCACCGGCGCAGATGGTGGCGTCGCCGACGCCGATATCCTGACTGATTTCGTCGAGGGGGAAGATGAGCCCGCCGCTGCCTTCGAGGAGGGTGGCGAGGAGGTTGGGCAGCTCGTTTTCGATGAACTCGATGCCGTGGGTGCTGAGGCGAATCTGGGCGGCGCGCTTGATGGAGGACGAGCTTTTCATGCCGCCGGGGAGCGTGCCGAAGCCTTCACAGTCGCAGCCTGCGCCGAGGCCGCCCGAGTCGCAGGCGGCGTGGAAGAAGAAGACCGCGGCGAGCGTCGCCAGAAGATGGCGGGCTTTGACGGTGGGCAACGTTCTGCCGGTCGGTTCGGTGCGATCGGTCGTGTAGAACAGCTTTTTCAGGGACAGGTTCTTGAACATGACTACCTCGTGCCGCACGGCGCGGCACACCAATGGACGTGGACGTTTTGGCCCCGCGCCACGTGTGGCGCTGTATTTTGCGACGCGCGCGCAGGGGTTGAGCCCAGCGACGCGAAGCTGCCCGCAAAGCGCAAGACAACTGCCGAACGGGGGTTACCCGATGGAGGCGTGATGTCATGCTCACCCGGCGAGCGTCAAAAAACTCCGATAGCCTCGCGCAGTCTTACCGAACCTTGTGCTCCCGTCAATTGTCGCGCATGACGCCGTGCGGCAAGGAACGGGCGAGAATGCGTGTCGTTTGACGGGCGCGTGGCCGGATTTCGTCGTTGCGTTGACACCTGTCACTTTGCGGGCCCAATATGCGGGCTTCGGTGCGGCGCGGTTTCAACGCTTTTGCCTATCTGATAGGCTGAGTTGAGGTTTTCGCCAAATTACCTGTCGCAGCCGATGCCAACGACCTGTGCTGGACCACCGATTGTGAACGCTTTGCGCGAAGGCCAGAACTGCGCCGGATGAACGCTCACAGGCACACGACAACACGCGTTGCACGAATTGTGGCCCGACCCGCTGCCGTTGGCACTGGGTCGGGTGCTTGTGCGCGGGCGATGCTAGGTGCCGTGGTGCTGGGTGTGTCGGTGGTGTCGGCGATGTGGGTGCCGGGCGCGGCGATGGCGCAGCATGTGAAGCTGGGGTCGGAAGATGCGGTGCCGACGGGCGCGAGTGAGGCGAAGAGCGCGCCTCTGCCCACGCGTCCACCGCGTGATGAGAAGTCGGCGTTTGATAAGTTGAAGGCACCGCGCGCGGGTGGGGCGACGGCTGGGGATGGGGGCGATGCGGAAGGTTCGGATGAGCCCGAGGAGGGGCTTGTTGATGGGGGGCCGACGGCGAAGACGCGGGCGTTGAAGGCGGGCGGGGTCGAAGGGGCGCAAGGGGAGGAAGGGCAGGCTGAGCAGGGTGGGCGAAAGGGTGCGACGGGTGCTGTTCCGCAGCCGAACGATCATGGGGTTTCGGTTGTGCCTCCGCCCGAGGCGAAGGGTGGTGCGGCGCTGCCCGACCTGACGGCGGGGCCGCGCGCGGTGCAGGTCGAGGTGAAGAAGCTGGCGCTGCCGCGGCACACGGTGGCTGAGCTTGATGCGGCATGGGACAGGCGGCTGGCGTTTGCGCAGCAGGATGCGTGGGATGCGTCGCTGCGGACGTTGAATGAGATCGCCGAGATACGGCGCGATCTGGGGATTACGAATCTTTTCAATCACAGCGCGGCGTTGATTCGCGAGTCGACGTTGCTGCGCGAGAAGGGGCGGTATGAGGTGTCGTTTGCCGTTGCCGATGCGGCGGTGATGCTGAGCCCAGACATGACGTTCGCGTATCTGTCGCGGGCGCGGGCGCGGCTTGCGCTGGGGCTGCACAACGTGTTGCCGGCGCTGATTGATGTGCGTGACGCGGCGCAGGCGACGTTTTATTCGTTTCGGGCGACGCGGTTCTTTGCGTCGGTGTCGCTGTTTGTGTGGGTCGTGGCGGTTTATGTGCTGGGTGCTTCGGTGGCGCTGTTTGGGCTGATTCGCTACGGGGGGTGCGCGATTCACGACTTTCGGAGGTTTTTTCCACCGGCGGTGTTGAAGTGGCAGGCGGCGTCGCTGCTGGGGTTGCTGCTGGCGGTGCCGTTGCTTGCGCTGGGTAGCCTTGCGTTGACGATCACGGTTCCGCTCGCGGGGTTGTGGGTTTACATGAATCGCGGTGAGCGTGCGGCGTCGCTGATTGCGACGCTGGGATTGCTGCTGACGTTGCCGGCGGTGTCGGCGATCATGACGCTTGAGGGCGACGAAGCGGCGATGAGCGAAGATTTGTATGTGTTCGCGGTCGAGTCGGGGCCTTCGGTGACGCGGGCGCGGGTGTCGGCGCTGGCGGCGGAGGGGAAGAGCGACGACGCGCTCGTGTATGCGACGGCGGCGCTTGCGTTGAAGCGTGAAGGGCGGCTGACCGATGCCGAGGCGATTTACGCCGCGGCGGTGTCGCGGTTTGCCGACGACGTGACGTTGCGGGTGAACTACGCGAATCTTCTGGTGGCGCAGCAGAATTTTGTCGAGGCCGAGCGGCAGTACGGCGAGGCGTTGCGGCTCGCGCCGAGAGACTTTTACGCGCACTACAACCTGTCGCAGCTTTACAAGATTCGGTTTGGTGAAGACGCGAAGTACAAAGAGCAGGCGGCGCGTGAGCTCGATGCGGCGCGGTTGCGTGACGATGTGCTGGTCGAGCGGTTCGTGTTCGCGCAGGACCCTCAGATCAACCGCTACGTGATTGATCGGATTCCGCAGTCGGGTGAGTTGCTGGGTCGGCTGTTTGCGGGGTTTGACCCGTTTGGGCCGCGTGCGCGCGCGCTGTGGCAGCTGACGTTTGGCGGGGTGTCGTACGCGGCGTTTGCCCTCATCACGCTCGTGCTGCTGTTGTGCGCGTGGTTTGTGAATGCGCGGCGGGGGGTGCTGCAACCGGCGCGGGTGTGCAACTCGTGCGGGGCGGCGGCGAGCCTTTACACGAACCCGGAGATGCCGAACGACGACGTGTGCGGGCACTGTTTTCACCTGTTTGTCGAGGGTGACGTGGCCGACCCGCAGATTCGGTTGCGTAAAGAGGCCGAGATCACGGGGCGCGATGCGCGGCTCGTGTGGGGTCGGCGGTTGTTGACGGTGGTGCCGGGTGGGCCGTCGCTGTTTGATGGAAACGCGGTGACGGGGTCGCTGCTGTTGTTTATCGCGGCGCTTGCGCTAGTGGGTCACTATGTCGCGCCGGTGTTTGCCGCCGATACGATTGCGCCGGGGGTGTCGCTCACGGCGTCGCGCACGGCGCTGTTGTCGGTGACGCTCGTGTGCGTCTACATCGCGAACCTGATTCACCTCACGGCGGCGGAGAGATAGCGATGGCGCTTTCGGGCAATCTTCGCGACTTTCAATTTGCCGACGTGCTGCAACTGATTGGGCAGCAGGGCAAGACGGGGACGCTGCGGATTCAGCGCGAGACGCAGAGCGTGCACGTGTATTTTCGCAACGGTGAGGTGGTGCGGGCTGAGCTTCACGCGGCCGAGGGGGCGTCTCCACTCGCGCGGTTGCTGGTTGATGCCGAGGTGATGAGCGAGTCGCAGCTTGCCGAGGTTGAGAAGGTGCGAGCGGCGCGGCTGATGCGCATCGAGCGTGCGTTGCTGGCGGAAGAGGTGCTGTCGGAAGAGCTGCTGCGCGAGTTCATTACGCTGCAGACGAAAGAGACGCTGACGAGGTTGTTTTTGTGGCGGCGCGGTACGTACGAGTTTGTGGCGGGTGAGCTGCCCGACGGGTTGATTCGCGCCGAGCTTCCATCGTCTGAGAGCCTGTTGATGGAGGGCTTGCGGGTCGTCGACGAGTGGCCCGTGTTGCGCAACACGATCAGCGTCGGCAGCGAGACGTTTCGCGCGGTGCGTGATGAGTATGGCGACCCGACGGCGACGGCGAAGGGTGAAGAGCTTCCGCCATTGACGCCGGTCAAGGGCAACGACGAGTTGAAGGTGTTGCGGCTCGTGCGGTCGTCGCGCGACGTTCGCAAGCTGGCTGCGCTGTCGCGGCTGGGTGAGTTTGAGACGACGCGGGTACTCGTGACGCTGCTACAATCGGGTTACATCGTGCCGGTGGGTGCGCGTCCGGCGACGCGCGAGGGGTTGCCGGCGCTGAAAGATGTGCCGGTTGAAAAGCCGTTCGCGGCGCGGCTGGCGCGGTTTGCGGTGATGCTGCTGGTGGTGGGTTCGGCGGTGTTTATCGGGCTCATGGTGAACGTGTCGCGTGACACGGGTCGGGCGGGTACGTCGGCGCACATCGCGGCGTCGATTCAGTCGGGGCTTTTGGGCTACACGCGGCACAATCGGGTGCGGACGGGGGTTGAGATTTTTCGGCTTGAGACGGGGCGCTACCC
>CAZXXB010000056.1:0-5374 GCA_964644185.1 uncultured Myxococcota bacterium | reverse complement strand
CAGGGCGAGGTGGTGAAGCGCGGGATATTGACCGAGCATGATCTGACGGCGCCGTTCAAGACCGAGTATTTTTATCGGCGCACGCGTGACGGCTATGATCTGAGAATGCCGCTGTATTGAGTGGGCGGTGCAGGGCTTCGTTGGCGTTTGTGGCCGGCGACGGCGCGATGCAGAGTTTGTGGTTTCACGGTTATGCGATGAGTCCGCCGTCGAGCACGAGATCGGTGCCGGTGACCCAGTTTGCGGTGAGCAGATAGTAGGCGGCGTCGGCGACTTCTTCGGGGGTTCCGAGGCGTTTGAGTGGGTGGGCGGCGATGAGGGCAGCGCGCACGGCGGCGGGGTCTGCGGTGCCGCGGTCGGCGCTTGCCATCTCGGTATCGATGACGCCGGGCGAGATGGCGTTGGCGCGAATCTGCCGTGGCGCCGCGGCGAGGGCGAACGAGCGGGTGAGCGAGAGCATCGCGGCTTTGGTGGCGCTGTAGACGGGGGCGGTGGCGATGGTGCGGTGGGCGAGGGTCGAGGCGATGAAGACCATTGCGCCGCCGTCGTCGAGACGCGCGAGGGCGGCTTCGCCAATGCGCAGGGGTGCGATGAGGTTGGTGGCGAGCTGGGCATGCAGGGCGGTTTCGGTGACTGAACCCAGTGGCTCGTGCGTGATGACGCCAGCGCAGTAGACGAGGGCCGTGAGGCCTTTCAGCGCGTCGTGGGCGCGGGCGACGAGGGTGTCGCGTTGCGCGTCGTCGGTGACGTCGCAGGTGAGGGGCACGACGTTGGGGGCGCATTGCGCGGCGAGCGCGCGCAGGTGGTCTTCGCGGCGGGCGGCGGCGGCGACGTGTGCCCCCTTTGCGGCGAGCAGGCGCACGACGGCTTCACCGATGCCGCTCGAAGCGCCGACGACGAGCACGCGCATGGTTATTTTTTTCCTTGCAGAATGGTGGGTACGCCATAGACGCCGCTGATGCGACGCTCACCCTCGCCGATGCCACCTTCGAGTGTGCTCTGCGCTTCGTCATCCATGGGTAGGACTTTGACGTCGGGCATTTCGATTTCGTCGTCGGGGATGAAACGTGGGAGATCGACGCAGAGAATGGCGCGTTCGATGTGGGTGAGGTTGTCGTAGCGGTGTGCGTAGCCGTGGGGCCAGTGGCTGCGGTGTCCGGCGCGGGCGGGCATGCGCTGAAGGAGCATGCCGTCGGAGAGGACGAGTTCGCTCTCGCGCATGATGCGGTGGACATGGGTGGGGATGGCGCGGCCGGAGGCGACGCGCAGGCGATAGGCGCCGAAGGCTTTGCCCTCGAAGACGATGTCGACGGCGCCCCACTCTTTTTCTTCGACGGTGAAGTGCATGTCGCGGCGGTCGCGGGCGACATCGACCGAGCCGCCCTCACCGGCGACGCGGACGGCGACGCGTGAGGGTTTGGCGCGGGGTACATCTTCTGAGGGTTCGATGAGCAGCCACGCGGCGGCGAGTGCCGCGAGCTCGCTTGCGTTGGCGAAGGGGCAGACATCGGCGAGGAAGCGAATTTCGTCGCGCAGGCGGTGGGCGTCGAGTTCGTCTTGTGTGATGTCGCCGAGGGTGGCGGTGAGGGTGAGTGGCACGGGGCGGCTGGGGGTGCCTGTCGTGGTGACGAAGCGTGCGCCCAAGTCGATGGGGGGCAGGTGTGCGAGGTGTGTTTGTGCGGTCATGGCTTTTTATCCTGATGGTGCGGAAGTCGCCGGTTGTGCGGGGTCAGATGCGGGTGTTTCTGCCGCCATCGACGGCGATGGTTTGTCCGGTCACGTAGGGGGCGTTGCTGGCGAGAAAGACGACGGTGCGGGCAATGTCGTCGGGTTCTCCTTCGCGCGCAAGGGGGATGCGGGCGAGGATGGCGTCGCGGGCCTCGGGGGTGAAGTTTTCGGGGAAGGCGACGGTGCCGGGTGAGACGGCGTTGACGCGCACGTGGGGTGCGAGTTCGAGGGCGAGGGCGCGGGTCATCATCAAGAGGGCGGCCTTTGAGATGCAGTAGTGGGCGTAGCCTTTTTCGGGGCGTTCGCCTGCGATGTCGCCGATGCAGATGATGGCGGGGGCGGGTGACTTTTGCAGGGCGGGGAGTAGCGCCTGGGTGAGAAAGAAGGGTGACTCGAAGTTGACGGCCATCGTGCGGGCGAAGGTGTCGCGGGTGACTTCGTGAAAGGGGGTGGCGTCGTAGAGGCCGGCGTTGTGGACGACGAGGTCGAGGGCACCGTTTGAGGCGCGGCACGGGTCGCTTGAGAGAACCGCTTCGGCGAAGGGGGCAATGGCGTCGGGGTGCGAGAGGTCGGCGGTGATGACGGCGGTGCGAATGGCGACGTTGCGGTCGAGGGCGCGCGCGGCTGCGGTGGCGGCGTTGGCGAGGGCTTTTGCGGCGTCACGCGAGCGGTTCGCGTGCAAGACGAGGTCGTATCCAGCGCGGGCAAGGGCAAGGGCGATGGCGGCACCGACACGCACACCCGCGCCGGTGACGAGGGCTACGCGTCGTGGCGGGTTTGCGACGGGGGCGTGGGTCATCGGGTAACGCCTATGGCGGCGCCGTTGCGACGGTGGTCAGAGGCACCGAAGAACGCGCGGGTCTCTGGGTCGAAGGTGACGGCCTGCACGTCGCCGGGGCCGTTGCGAAACTCAATGGTGTGTCCCATGCGTTTCAGGGCGTCGGCGTCGGCTGCGCCGAGTGAGCCCTCTTCGGCGAAGAGGCGGTCGGGGCTGAACTGGTGGTGGATGCGGGGGGCATCGACGGCGAGGCGCACGTCGAGTTTGCGGTCGACGAGTTGAATGATGGTCTGGGCGACGCTGGTGATGATGGTTGAGCCGCCGGGGCTGCCGAGGGCGGCGACGATGGTGCCGTCGCGCATGAGCAGGGTGGGGCTCATGCTTGAGAGGGGGCGTTTGTTGGCGGCGACGGCGTTGGCGGTGCCGCCGATGAGTCCGTATGCGTTGGGGGTGCCGGGGGCGATGGCGAAGTCGTCGATGGTGTTGTTGAGAAAGAAGCCGCCCATCGGCTCGACGAAGACGCCGCTGCCGAAGGTGTAGTTGATGCTTGTGGTGAGGGCGACGGCGTTGCCGTTGGCGTCGATGACCGAGAGGTGGGTGGTGTTTTTGTTACCGGCGGCGTCGGCTTCGTTTTTTGTGGCGTCGTCGTCGCGGTAGTCGGGTGCGGCACCTTTTGCGGGGGCTTTGAGGGTTTGTGGCGGGGTTGCGCCGGTGGGGGTTCCGGCGGTGAGTTTGGCGAAGGGGAGGGCGCGCTTGTCGTTGATGAGGGCGGCGCGTTTGGCGATGTATGCGGGGTCGGTGAGGCCGACGAGGGGCACGTCGAAAAAGGCGGGGTCACCGAGCCACTGGGCGCGGTCGGCGAAGGCGAGGCGCATCGCTTCGACGAGGCGGTGGGTCTCTTCGACGGTGCGGGGGTTGGGGGCGGCGGTGACTGGTTTGGTGCCGAGCATGCCGAGAATTTGCGCGAGGGCGACGCCGCCGGAAGAGGGGGGCGGTGCGGCGAGCACGAGGGTGTCGCGGTAGGTGAAGGCGAGGGGCTCGCGCTCGATGACTTTGTAGTCGGCGATATCCCAGGCGGTGAGGGTCGCGCCGGCTTTGGCGATGGTTGCCACCATCGCGTCGCCGATGGGGCCCTGGTAGATGCCGCGGGGGCCTTCATTGGCGATGCGGGTGAGGGTGTCGGCGAGTTCGGGTTGAACGATCTTTGCGCCGATGGGTGGTGGGTTTTGGGCAGGAAGGAAGATGCGTGAGGCGAGGGGTGATTTTTCGAGCATGGCGCGTTGCGAGGTGATGCGGGCGCGCAGGGTGGGGTAGGTGGCGAAGCCGTCGCGGGCGGCGGCGATGGCGGGGGCGAGCACGGCGGCCCACGCGAGACGTCCGTATTTTGAGTGGGCGTGGTAGAGGCCGGCGACCTGCGAGGGGATGCCGATGGCGAGGCCGCCGACGAGCGATTTCTGGGGGTCGGGTTTGCCGTCTATGAGGTATTGTTCGGGGGTGGTTGATGAGGGTGCGGCTTCGCGAAAGTCGATGAAGACGGTGGCGCCTGAGCCTTTTTCGAAGCTTGTCGAGGTGTGGGCGACGGTGGGTTTGGCGCGGGCTTTTTCTAGCTCGCTTGCGGTGAGGTGGAGCATGAGGAATCCACCGCCGCCAAGACCGGAAGAGTGGGGCTCGACGACGGCGAGGACGAAGGCCGAGGCGACGGCGGCGTCGACGGCGTTGCCGCCGTTTTGAAGCATGTTGGCACCGGCCTGGGAGGCGAGGGTGTGGGCTGTGGCGACCATGCCTGCGTTGCTGGCGGCGGGGTCGGCGGTGGCTTTGGTCGTGGGGATGAGGGTGGTGGTCGCGAGGAGGAGCGCGGTCGCGAGCGCGAGGCGCGTGAGCGAGCGTGCGAGCGGGTGTGGGCGTGGGTGTGAGTGTGAGCGAGCGTGTGCGTGCGAGGCAGGGTTCACGGGTTGTCTCCGGGGTCGGTGTCGCCGACGATCTCACGGAGGAATTCGTCGAGCGGGGTTTTGCGCAAGAGTTCGGCGGGGGTGATGGGAGGTGCGAGGCCGAGTCGCACGTCGTAGTCGCCGTGCATGAGGGCCTTGAGGGCGGCTTTGTGTTGAAGCTGCATGCGGGCGCGGACGGCTTCGGTGAAGTCGAGCATTTCGAGCAGCTCTTCGTAGGTCTCGACGAGTTTGCCGACGACGGTGCCACCGTGGAAGACGTTGGTGGTGATGGTGGTGCGCGGCAGTCCGGAGTCTTCGGTCTGGACGTGGACGGTGAGACCTTTGTAGGCGACGTTGCGGTTGTAGCCCTGCAGCATCGTGGTTCCGAGAGGGTGGCGCGCAGATGAGGCGGCGGTGGTTGCGGGTCTGGCGGGTGTTGAGTGTCTGGTCGGTGGAGTGTGTCTTTTCTGGTGTGGGTGTCTAGTTTGTTGTGGTTGCGGTGGTTGTCGAGGGTGTGGGTGGGTTTGTGTCCGACATGAGTACGCTCGCGGGGGTGAAGGGGAGTTTTGAGGCGGCGACGGTGCCTTCGATGGAGGGGGTTGCGCCGTGGGCGGTGCGCTTTGATAAATCGACGAGACGGGGTGTGTCGAGCACGCCGTCTTCGCGGGTGGCGACAATTTGCACCTTTGGGCGGTGGAGGTACATGGGGTCGCGGTGATTTTCGGCGACGACGGCGAGATCTCCGGTCGAGAGGCGGACGACGGAGCCGACGGGGAAGAGTCCGATGGTGTTGACGAAGAGTTTGACGAGTGCGGCGTCGTAGCGTGTGCCGGCGCCGGCCATGATTGCGCGCAGGGCTTCGTCGGGCAAAAGGGCGTACGCTCTTTCCCTACAGGACGCTCTTCCGATCTCGGAAGGGCGTCGTGTAGGGAAAGAGGTA
>CAZXXB010000055.1:13885-17609 GCA_964644185.1 uncultured Myxococcota bacterium | reverse complement strand
TGTATCGCGATGTGTTTGGCATCACGAAGGCGAAAGACGACTTGCGGCTGGCGCAGCGGTGGCTGCTCGAAGTGGCGATTTTTCACGCGGCGACGACGCTCGCCGACGATGCGCTTTACAACTACGCGTTCATCGCGGCGCGTAACCTGAAAGAGCCCGAGTTTGCGCGGTGGGCGCTCGAGCGGATTACGAAGGAACACAAAGACAGCGACATGCTGCGCGTGGTGCGGCGCGACCTGCGAAAGCTCGGCAAGGGCAAGGCGCGCACGCCGGCAACGTTTACGAAGCTCGTGGCGAAGTATGAGGGCGAGAAGAAGGCGCGTGAGGCGGCGGCGCTGGCCGAGGCGGCACGTGCGGCACAGGCTGCGCAGGCGGCGAGAGCGGCGAAGGGCACGGCAGCGAAGGGCGCAGCGGGAAAGACCGCCGCGGGGAAGACTGTCGCGGGGAAGAATGTAGCGGGAATGAGTGCGGCAGGGGCGACCGTGGCGACGTCGGAGAATCCGGCGCTGGTGCAGACGATCACGACGGTTGCGGGTGAAGCGGAGACGACGACGCTGGTGCGGATTGCGACGAGCGCGTCGGTGCAGTTTCGCTCGGCGACGTTGCCGCCGCGTGAGGGGGTTCCGGCGCGGGTGTTTTTTGATGTGTGGCCCGCGAAGTTGACGGCGAAGTCGCGCGAGCCGCTGACGGTGGGTGACGGGCGGATTGTGCAGGTGCGGTCGGGGCAGTTTACGAAAGAGACGGCGCGGATTGTGTTTGAGTTGACGGCGGCGCATCGGGTCGAGGCGGAGACGGTGGAAGATGGGGCGGCGGTGCTGGTGCGGGTGTCGGGTAAGCCGGTGCAGGCGGTGGCGGCGACGCCACTGGTTGCGGCGGGCGAGACGGCGGGTAGCGAGAAGGTAGAGGGCAACGCGGTCGTCGCGAAAACCGCGGCGGGTGCGAGCAGCGGTCGCAGCGAGAAGAACGAGGAGGGCGCGAACGAGCTGGGTGCCGGGCGTGCCGCGCTCGAGCCCGCAGCGGCGCCGGTGTCGCAGCGTGACGCGATTTTGGCGGCGCTGCCGACGCGCGAGCCCGACCCTGAGCCGACGATTGATGCGACCGATGCGACGCTGATTGAAGAAGACCCTGAGCACGAGAGCGCACACGCGCACATGGTTGAGCCTCCGGCGCGGGATCCGCGACAAGAGGCGGAGGACTTGAAGCAGGATTTGAAGCGGGCGACGCGGACGACGCACAAGGTGAAGACGATTTGCATTGACGCGGGGCATGGGGGGCATGACACGGGGGCGATTGGGCCGACGAAGAAGCGGGAAAAAGATGTGACGCTGGCGATTGCGAAGCGGCTGGCGGAGAAGTTGCGCAAAGAGTTGAAGGTGAAGGTTGTGCTGACGCGCGAGAGCGATCGGTTTGTGCCCCTTGAAGAACGGTCACGCATTGCGGATCGGCATGATGCGGACCTGTTCATTTCGATTCACGCCGATGCGCATCGCAAGCGGTCGGTGGGCGGCATCACGACGTATTTTTTGAATGACACCGATGACCGGGCGCTGAAGCGGGTGGCGATGCGCGAGAATCAGACGCGCATCAGCGAGATGAGCGACCTGAACCGGATATTGCTCGACCTTGCGCTCGACACGAACACCGAAGATTCGCTGCGGCTTGCGCGGCACGTGCAGGAGAACATGGTTGAGCGGGCGCGGGGTGAGCACGACAACGTGCGCGATTTGGGGGTGAAGAGCGCGCTGTTCATGGTGCTGATCGGCAAGGATATTCCGAGCATTCTCGTCGAGACGTCGTTCATTTCGAATCCGGTTGAAGAAAAGCGGCTTGCGTCGAGGAAGTATCAGGATGCGCTGATTGGCGGCATCGTCGAGGGCGTGCGCAAGTACATTCGCGATACCGAGCAGATCGCGGCGAAGTAATTCTTGCTTCTTCGCCCGGCGGCTCATCATAGTTTCTGCTTCTTCGCGCAGACCCTCACCCCCGTGCCCCCTCTCCCCAAGGAGAGGGGGAGTAAGAACGGTCGTTCGCTTGCTGGGTTCTGGCTATCCGCCGGAGGGGGCGTGCGCGCACATGCACTGTGTCGTGCCGCAACATGAACGAAGGCGGAATGATTCTGCGACGCGTTGCGCGCGCGCATGCGGGGTTGCGCCGGAGGCGACTGCGTGGCGCGAGCGAAGCATCGCTTGCGACTGCAACGGGTGTTTGTTATGCGGGTATTTCACCACGGATAATCAGGTGAGATCAGCTCGCTCACCACGAAAAGGGGTCGCTCATGGTTCGGCTGACAACGTTCTGCTTGCTTCTGGTCGTGAGTGGTTTCGTCACGGCCGCACTGCCGCTTACGTCGTGTGATGACGCGACATCGTCGCGCGACGATGATGATGATGATGATGATGACGATGATGATGATGATGATGACGATGATGATGACGACGACGATGACGACGATGATGACGACGATGACGATGGTGGCGACGACGATGATGACGACGATGACGACGATGACGACGATGACGGCGAAGGACCGAATGAACCGCGAGACCCCGTGACACTTGGCGAGGCAGGTTCAGTTCTCGAGGGAAACAACTACGAAATCGACGGCTGTGGTACCTACGACAGCGAGACGATGGGGTTCCTGACGCCACGTATCTTCAACAACACACCCGCTGACATCGACTACATGGGGGTCAGCCGGGGGACGAGTGCTCAGGTCGTATGGGGCAAGGCCGGGGCGTACACACGCGTGGAAGCGACGTTTGATGTTCCGAAGAAGGGTGACACGCTGTCTAGTGAGGGAGCGACGGTCACGGTATCGGTCTACCTGCACGAGTTCGCGGACGGTCCGGTCGGCAAGTACAAGCTGGTTTCTTCAGCGCACGGCGCGGTGGGGGTGTCTGATTGCCCCCTGAGTCTAGAAGACGACTGCCCGAGCGGCTATTGCAAGTGCTATTACGAAATCGCGGAGCTTGACCTGAAAGAGGGTGAGGCTGCTGTGTTCTTCACATTCATGGGGTGGCAGGCGTTGCAGGGGCCCTACGCCGGGAGCGTGGACGGGACGGACCTGCTGAGAATCGCCCGCAGTGAGAGTGGGGCGCAGCTTTGTTTCGATCAGTTCTTCATCGCACCCGCAGGCAAGGGTGAGCCCGGCCTCGGGCACCCGGATCAACCATTTTCGGGAGACGGTCCGGCTGGCGTCATTGTACTCTGAGGCGTGACGGGATGACTGCCAGACCATCCGCGCAAGCCGTTACGGGACGAGGCTCAAGAATTCGACGCGGGGGTGGGCGGTGTCGATGGGGTCGGTGACGTCGCTCGCGGAGGCGGCACGCGGAGCCGGGAAAGAGACACACGAGATCGCGCCGTAGGGCTGCGCAAAGTGGCTCAACGCATCGGCGAGCGAGAGGTTGAGCACGCGCGCGATGACGACGCGGGTCGTGGTGTTGTGGGCGACGATGACGGCGTCTTCGTTGCGGGGGGCGTGATGCGCGACGATCTCGTCAACGGCGTGCCAGACGCGCTCGCTCACTTCGGTGACGGTTTCGCCTTCGGGGAAACGGGCGGTGACCATGTCGCGGTAGGTGAGCTTGAGCAGCGCGGGGTATGTGGCGGCGGCTGATGCGCGCGGGAGTCCATCGAGAATGCCCATGCTCATTTCGCGTAGACGCGGGTCGGTTTTGAGCGGCGGGGTGCGTGAGGTTTTTGCGCAGGCGGCGACGACTGT
>CAZXXB010000055.1:8575-13875 GCA_964644185.1 uncultured Myxococcota bacterium | reverse complement strand
CGCCGATGCGGGCGCGGGCGAGGTCGCTGGCGTAGACGGCGGCGATGGGGTGACGGGGGTGGATGCGGTCGGCGAGATAACTCGCGGCGGCCTCGGCCTGTGTGGCTCCGCGGTCGGTGAGGGCGAGGTCGGCGTGGCCGTAGATGGTGTCGCGGGCACCCTGCACTTCACCGTGGCGAACGAAGTAGAGTTTCATCGGGTGAAGATCAGTTAATGAAGATGGGGATGCCGATGTAGAAGGCGCGGTCGTCGAGGGGGTCTTCGACGCGCTGGCGGTAGGCGAAGTCGATGCCGAAGTAGGGCGAGACGAAGGAGAATCCGGCGGTGAAGTATTGGCGTTCGGCGACGCGGTCGTTGATGTAGCCGATGCGGAAGGGGAACCACTCGGAGAAGGTGAACTCGGCGCCTGCCTGGTAGATGAAGAGGACTTCGCCGGGGACTGTCCAGTAGTCTTGCTGGAAGTCGAAGGTGAGGGCGAAGACTTTGGGGTATCCGGTGCGGATGGCGGCGGCGGAGCGGATGGGAGCGTGGTCGTCGCCGTAGGGGATGAGGTTGTAGCCGACGAGGGCGAGGGAGAAGTATTCGCTGAAGGGGAAGAGGAAGCCGACGTCTGCGGTGACGTCGTTCCATGTGGGGACGAGGGGGGCGGAGACGTTTTGGTAGCGGACGGTGGCGCCGATGAGGACCATGCGGTGGACCTGGTAGGAGATGCCGCCGTCGACGCGGAAGCCTGAGAGGTCGCCGCCGTTTTCGCGGTTGTTGTAGTAGGTGAAGGCGAAGCCACCGGCGAGGGGGGCGGCGGTTTCGCTGTCGACGATGGAGATGTTGCCGACGTGGAGAGTGTCGAAGGGGTTGAAGGTGTAGTTGAGGCCGATGGTGTAGCGGCTGGCCTGACTCATTCCGGCGGGATTGAGGTAGAGGGCGTCGTTGCTTGCGGCGTAGGCGCGGTAGGCTCCGCCCATGCCGGCAGACTGGGGCATGTACATATCCATGAAGCGGTGTTTGACGACGCTTTGCTGCCCTGCCCTGCGCTGGCTGTTTTTGAGGTCGGTTGAAGGTGGAATGTCGGCGGGGCTCTGGGCGCTTGCGGGTTGCGCGGGTGCGAGGGTGGCGACCGCGGCGAAGGTGGCGAGGGCGACGAGCAGCGCTGTCGTGGCGAGACGAGACTGGCGCCGGGGCCGAGGCGCGTCGCATGTGAACGCGTGGGGAAATGTGGGTGTTGAGCTTCGCATCACGTTGGGGGCGCACTGTAACAGACCGGCCCCACGTGTAAAGGAGGCGGGTGCTTTACCCGGGTGGCGGGTTGCCGGTAGAACGGCGACGATGAACTGGAACTCTGGCAACGATTCAGGCTCGGGCTCAGGCAACGGTCACATGGGTGGCGGGGGCATGGGTGGTGGTGGCATGGGCGGTGGTGGCATGGGTGGCGGCGCGAATGGTGGGGGCGGTGCCAGGCGGCGACCACCGCCAGATGGGGGGTATCCGAATCCGCTGGATTTTCAGTTCAAGCCACCGGAGAACATCGGCAGTCTCGTGCTGGCGGGGTTCTTTTTGCTGGTGGTGCTGGCGGCGACATTTGCGAGCATCTACACGGTGGGGCCAGACGAAGAGGCGATTGTGTTGCGGTTTGGGCGGTACGTCGAGACGAGTCAGCCGGGCGCGCATGTGAAGGTTCCATTGCTGGATGAAGTGGTGAAGGTGCGGACGCGCAATGTGCATACGGAAGAGTTTGGGTTTCGCACGCGGCTTGCGGGGCCTTCGACCGAGTATTCGACGCAGGATTTTCCGGAAGAGTCGCTGATGCTGACGGGCGACCTCAACATCGCCGATGTGGAGTGGACGGTGCAGTATCGCATCAGCGACCCGAAGGCGTATCTTTTCAACATGCGAGAGACCGACATTACGACGTTGTCGCGGACGCTGCGTGATTTGTCGGAGTCGTTGATGCGGCGGGCGGTGGGTGACCGGACGATTGACGAGGTGCTGCTGGAGGGGCGCAGCGCGGTGCAGGAGGAGGTGCAGGTCGAGTTGCAGAAGCGCCTCGATAGCTATGGGGCGGGGCTCAACATCGTGACGGTGCAGCTGCGCAACGTGACGCCGCCCGACCCGGTGAAGCCGAGCTTTGATGACGTGAACAAGGCGCAGCAAGACATGGAAAAGCTGGAGAACGAGGCACGGGCTGAATACAACCGGGCGATACCGAAGGCTGAGGGCGAGGGGATGCGGCGCATTGAGATGGCGCGCGGGTATTCGCTCGAGCGGATCAACGAGGCGAAGGGCGACGCGACACGGTTTCTCGCGGTGTACGAAGAGTATCGCAAGGCCCCGGCGGTGACGCGCAAGCGGCTGTACCTTGAGGCGATGGGCAAGACGTTGCCGAAGGCGGGTAGCGTGCATGTGATTTCGGCGTCGCAGAAGGGGGTGCTTCCGTTGCTGAATCTCACGGGCGACGGGGGCGGGGCGAGGCTTGTGACGACACCCGCGGGTGGTGCTGCCGGGGGGGCGAAATAAGATGCCGTCGAGTCGTGCGGGTGCGATTGTGTTCACGCTGCTGATTGTCGCCGCGATCGCGATCAACACGGTGTTTTTCGTCGTGAGCGAGATGGAGCAGGTGATCATCACGGAGTTTGGGAATCCGGTGGGTGAACCTTTGCGCGAGGCGGGGCTTTACACAAAGCTGCCGTGGCGCAAGGCGACGTATTTTGATCGGCGCGTGATGCGGTGGGATGGCGACCCGACGCGGATACCGACGAAAGACAAGAAGTGGCTGTTCGTCGATGCGACGGCGCGGTGGCGCATTGTCGAGCCGTTGAAGTTTTTGCAGTCGGTGCGTGATGAGCGGGGGGCGCATGCGCGGCTCGACTCGGTGGTTGATTCGGCGGTGCGCGAGAGTCTGACGAGGTCTCCGCTGATTGAGATCGTGCGTAGCAGCAACAACATCTTGCCGGTGATTGTGGCGGAGCGGCAGATGCAGTTGCGGCAGATGACGCGGCTCGGTGACGCGGGGCTGGGCGATTCGGCGACGCCGACGGCGCTGTCGGTGCGTGAGGCGGGCAGCGAGGGGAGTGATCAGGATGAGATTTTGCAGCGCATTGCGCGGGGTCGGCAGGCGATTGAGACCGACATACTCGACAGGGCACGCAAGTTGACGCGCGACGAGTATGGCATCGAGCTGATTGACGTGGTGTTGCGGCGCATCAACTACACCGACGATGTGCGCGAGAACGTCTACAAGCGGATGGTGAGCGAGCGGGCGAAGGTTGCGGATTTGTATCGGTCGGAAGGTCGTGGGCGACAGGCGCGGATATTGGGTGAGATGGAGCGGCGGCTGAAGGAGATTGAGTCGGGGGCGTATCGCGAGGCGCGTGAGATAGAGGGTGAGGCCGATGCGGCGGCGACGCGCATCACGGCGGAGGCGTTTGGCAAAGACGCGGAGTTCTACGGGTTTTTGCGGTCGCTTGAGCAGTATCCGGAAACGGTGGGGAAGGCGGGGACGGTGATACTTTCGACCGACAACGAGTACCTGAAATACCATGATGGGTCGCGTGATCGGTGAGGGTGTTGGTGCGGGTGGTGGTGCGGAGGATTGTGGGCGGCGTGATTGAATTTGCCGCGCACCTGATCTAAGCGTTGCGACCTGTTTTCGAATGTGACATGCCGTTCACACGCTGAAGGGAGCCGCCGTGAACTCAAACTCGACCTCTTGCACGACCGCGCGCCGAATTTCTTTGCGTCGTCGTTCGCTGCGTGCCGTGACCCTCGTCGTGGCGGCGTCGCTGCTTGTGCCCGCGACGGGCTGCGGCGTGATGAAGAAGTTTGCCATCGCGACGACGGCCGACGTTTTCAAGAGCGGGATGGATTCGTTCTACGCCGAGACTGACTACGAGCTGGCGCAGGTAGCAGGGCTTGGCAACCTGAAGCTGGTCGAAGGGCTCGTCGCGGGTGACCCCGAGAACATCGACGCGGCGTTGCTGGCGTCGCAGGCGTATGCGGGCTACGCGTTTGGGTTCGTCGAAGACGAGATTGACGCGTACGAAGTCGATGAGCCTGAGAAGGCCGAGAAGGCGCTTTTGCGGGCGCTCGAGTTTTATCGTCGCGCGCAGAAGTACGCGAACCAGGCGATGACGTTGCGCAACAAAGAGTGGCCGCAGCTTTTCGCGGGCGACTTTGAGCGGTTTGAGGCGTACCTGAAAAACGAGACGACGAAGGATGATGTTCCGGCGTTGTTCTGGTTTGCGTTTGGGCTCGGCGGTCGGGTGAATCTGGGGCGCGATGCCGACCCGGGGTTGCTGGCCGATCTGCCGAAGGTGAAGGCGATCATGGAGCGGCTCGCGGTGCTCGACGAGAGCTATTTTCACGGGGGGCCGCGGCTGTTTCTGGGGACGATGTACGCGGGGCTTCCGCAGGCGTTGGGGGGTGACCCGGCGAAGGGCAAAGAGGCGTTCCTGCGGGCGCTCGAACTGACCGATGGCAAGTTCATGACGGCGCGGGTGTTTTACGCCGAGCAGTATGCGGTGGCGGTGCAAGACAGCGCGTTGTTCAAAGAGCAGCTTCGCATCGTGCTTGAGGCTCCGGTCGATGTGATGGCGGGGCAAGAGCTGACGACGATCATGGCGAAGCGTCGAGCCGAGCGGTTGATGGCGCGCGGCGAAGAGATGTTCGAGACGTGGTCGGCTGAATCTGAGGCAGGGGGCGGCGTCTAACCCTGTGCAACCCGCGCCGTGTCGCGCGACTTGAAGGAGAATCTCACGTGGTAGCTCAAATGCCTGTCGCTCGCCCCGATGCCGTTCACACAAATGCCGTGACGGTGAAGAGATTCGATGTGGCGCGGCGGTTTCGCGCGGTGACGGCGTCGCTGACGCTCGCGGCGTTGGCGTCGGCCACGGTGTTGGCGCCGGTGGCACACGCGGGTGAGGTGAAGGTGAAGCTGGCGTCGCTCGCGCCGAAAGATTCGGCGTGGGAGAAGGTGCTGCGGGCTTTTGGCGGCACGGTGGCGAAGAAGACGGCGAACCGGGTGACGTTTCAGATGTTTCCGGGTGGGGTGAAGGGCGACGAGAAGGTCGTGCTTCAGCGGATGAAGAGCGGGTCGGTTGGTGCGGGGGCGTTTCTCGGTCCGGGTGCGGGCGAGGTGCTACCGGCGATTCGCATTCTCGAAATGCCGATGCTGTTTCGCAACGCGGAAGAGATCGACTACGTGCGGAAGAACCTCAACGATTACTTCGCGGCGGAGTTTCTGAAGAAGGGGTTTGTGCTGCTGGGTTGGGGCGAAGCGGGGTTCGTGCGGATTTTCTCGAATCAGG
>CAZXXB010000055.1:8133-8541 GCA_964644185.1 uncultured Myxococcota bacterium | reverse complement strand
GGGCGATGGATGGTGATCCGCTGGCGCAGGCGCTGGCGTCGGCCTACAAGGTGCAGCCGAGCTACCTGCCAATTTCGGATGTGTTGACGGCGTTGCAGACGAACATGATCAACGCGTTTTATGCTCCACCGATGGGGGCGATTGCGCTGCAATGGCACACGAAGGTGAAGTACATGAGCCAGCTTGAGCTGGCGAACGGTACAGGCGTGATGCTGATGAGCAAGACGACGTACGACCAGATTGGTGCGGAAGACCAGAAGGTGTTGATGGAAGAGGCGGTGAAGGCGGGCAACAAGATGATCGAGGTTGCGCGTGCGGGTAACAAGTTGAGCATCAAGGCGCTGAAAGAGAAGAACGGGATGATTGAGGTGCCGACGCAGCCGGCGGATATGGCGGAGATGGAGGCGA
>CAZXXB010000055.1:7124-8123 GCA_964644185.1 uncultured Myxococcota bacterium | reverse complement strand
CGGCTGTCCCACGACGGCGGCGAAGGTGCGGGCTCAGTTTGTCGGCAAGCTGTTTGATCAGGCGCTGCTCGACAAGGTGAATAAACTGCTCGCCGATTTTCGCGCCGGGAAACGCTAAGTACGATGCCGCACCCGCTTCAACGGATGATTCACGCCGTCGATGACGCGATTTGGCGCGTCGAGGGGGCGGTGTTGGTGGCGCTCGTGACGGCGCTCGCGTTCGTGTCGTTTGCGAACGTGGCGATGCGCAACCTGTTTGACGCGAACTACGCGTGGATCGGGACGTTCTACAAGTTTTCGATGATTTATCTGTCGGTGCTGGGTGCGGCGGCGGCGACGCGGTCGGCGCGGCACATCACGGTCGATGCGGCGTCGCGCACGTTGTCGCCGCGGGTGCGGCATGTGGTGCGGGCGATGCTGATGTTGATCTGCGCGGCGTTTACGCTGGCCGTTGCGGCAAAAGCGTTGCCGTACCTTGAGATGCAGTTTGGCGACGATGATGAGGCGGTGTTTCTGGGCCTCAGCAACTACACGCTGCACGCGGTGATTCCGGTTGGGTTTGGGTTGATGGGTGCGCGGTTTCTGATGTTGACGATTGACCACGCGTTTCGCGCGGTGGGGCTCGATACATCGCCTGAAGTCGAAGAGGGGCCGGTAGCATGATCGGCGTGGTGCTGGCGCTCTCGGTGGTGCTGCTGGCGGTGTTTGGGCTGCCGCTTTTCGTGCTGCTGGGCCTTTTGACGCTTGCGCTGTCGGCGTTGCTCGACGCGCCGGAAGAGATCGTGCTCTCGATGGTCGAGATCACGTCGCAGAGCGAGCTGATTAGCCTGCCGCTGTTTACGTTTGCCGGGTTTTTGATGGCGGAGTCGAACACGCCGCAGCGGCTGGTGCGGGCGGCGCGGGCGATGTTTGGCTGGATGCCGGGTGGGCTTGCGATTGTCTCGCTGATGTCGTGCGCGTTTTTTACGGCGTTCACGGGGGCGAGCGGGGTCACGATCA
>CAZXXB010000055.1:2011-7114 GCA_964644185.1 uncultured Myxococcota bacterium | reverse complement strand
TGTTGGACCCGATGCTGCTGCGCGAGAAGTATCCGAAAGAGTTTAGCCTCGGCATCGTGACGACATCGGGGTCGCTGGGTCTTCTGTTTGCGCCGTCGTTGCCGATCATCATTTACGGCATCGTGGGTGAGACGTCGATTGACCAGCTTTTCGTGGCGGGTATTTTGCCGGGGTTTTTGCTGATCACGGTGCTGAGTGGGTATTCGATTTTCGTGGCGGAGAAGGCGGGGGTGTCGCGGGCGCAGCCGAACCTCAGCGAGATACCGAAGGCGCTGTATGAGGCGCTTGGCGAGCTGATGCTGATCGCGATTGTGTTTGGCGGCATCTACGGCGGATTTTTTGCTCCGCTCGAGGCGGCGGCGGTGACGGCGGTCTACATGATCGTGCTTGAGATGGTGGTGCATCGCGACGTGCTGCTGTTTGCGCAGCCTGCGACGGGGCCGCAGCAGTTGCTTGAGAGTGGCGAGCCGAAGCGCGACATCGCGCGCATCATGCGTGAGAGCATGGTGCTGATCGGCGGGATACTCGTGATTTTGATGGTGTCGAAGGGACTGACGGCGCTGCTGATCGATCAGGAGGTTCCGCAGAAGATACTCGAGAGCATGCGGTCGCTGTTTCAGTCGCCGCTGACGTTTTTGCTGGCGCTGAATCTGTTTTTGCTGGTCGTCGGCATGCTGATGGATATTTTCAGCGCGATTGTCGTCGTCGTGCCGTTGATCAAGCCGATTGCGATGTCGTTTGGCATCGACCCCGTGCACCTCGGCATCATCTTTTTGACGAACCTCGAGATTGGGTACCTGACGCCGCCCGTGGGCATCAACCTTTTCATCTCGTCGTTTCGGTTCAAAGAGCCGGTGGTGAAGCTGTATCGGGTGGCGGTGCCATTTATCGTGCTGTTGATCGCGGCGCTGATGGTCGTGACGTATGTGCCGTGGCTGTCGCTGGGGATGCTGGGCGACCGGCAGGGTGTCGATAGTCAGCTCATTCAGCAGCAGATGGAGGCGGCGCCCGCGGTGGGGGATGAACCGTCGGCGGATGAACCGTCGCTCGACGATCTCGACATCGAGGCGCTCGTGGCGGCGGAGGCGACGGGAGCGACGCCGACCCCGCAGGCAGCCGATACGGGTGCTGGTACGGGCGGTGGCGAGCCGCGCCTCGAAGGCGAACTCCACAAGCTCATCGACGACAGCCTCGAAGAGTAGGCGCTCTCGTCACGTGGCGAAACTGAAAAGCGGACAATGAAGACGATGCGGATCGATGCGGTGAGCGACGGCCTGTTTGCGCTCGATGGCGGCGCCATGTTTGGCGTTGTTCCGAAGCCGTTGTGGGAGAAGTCGCATGTGGCCGATGCGGCGAATCGCATCACGATGACGACGCGTTGTCTCGTGGTGCGCGACGGGCGGCGGACTGTGTTGATCGACTCGGGGCTTGGCGACCTTTGGAATGAAAAAGAGCGGGCGATGTACCGGCATGAGCGGCGGCAGGGGCAGCTCGTCGAAGAGCTTATTGCGATTGGGGTCGCGCCCGAGTCGGTGACCGACGTGATTCAGACGCATCTGCATTTTGATCATTGTGGTTCGCTCGTGACGCATGATGAAGGCGGGGTGGCGCGGCTCACGTTTGCGAATGCGCGCGTGCATGTGCAGCGGCAGCAATTCGAGTGGGCGAAGGCACCATCGCCGCGAGACCGGGCGAGCTTTCGCCTCGGTGATTTCATGCCGGTTGCCGAGGCGGGCAGGCTCGTGTTGCACGTGGGCGACGTCGAGATCGTGCCGGGTTTTTTTGCGCATGTGGTGAGTGGGCACACGCCGGGGTTGCAGGCGATACGGTTTTGCGACGGCGAGCGGACGTACCTGTTTGCGAGCGATCTTGTTCCGCTGCATTCGCAGGTGCGGGTGCCGTGGGTGATGGGCTACGATTTGAATCCGCTTGGTACGGTACGCGAAAAAGAGGCGCTGCTTGGGCGTGCGGCGGATGAAGGGATGGTGGTCGTGTACCAGCACGACGCCGAGGTTGCGGCATCGACGGTGGTGCGCGACGCGAAGGGTCAGTTTGCGGTGGGCGAGAAGGTGACGTTTGCATGATGCAGATGTCTCATGGCGAAGCGCGCGACCCGTTTATCGAACTTGTGGCACGCCTTGATGGCGCGGCGGCGACGGTAGCGCTTGGGGGGCTTTCGGGCGCGGGGTCTGCGCTCGTGGCGGCGCGGCTTCTGCGCGAGCGCGATGAGCCGCTGTTGATTGTGGCGCCGACGGGTGACCTTGCCGAGCGGTTTGCGAGCGATTTGCGGGCGTTGGCGGGCAACCTTGCGAAGACATCTCATGTGGGGGGTGCGGCACCTGAGGGCGGGCCAGCCGACCCGACGAAGCCGGGGCCGGTGTTGCTGGTGCCCGAAGACCCGGTGCTTCCATTTGGTGGGTTGTCGCCCGACCATGCCGACCTGCGTGAGCGGCTGCGGGTGTGCCATGCGCTGATTGAGTCGCCGCGTGAGGTGCGGGCGGTGGTGGTGTCGGCGCGGACGCTGTTGCGGCGGGTGCTGCCCCCCGCGACGATGCAGCGGCACACGCTTTTGGCGATGCTGGGGGCAGAGCTTGACCGTGCGGCGACGGTCACGTCGCTGTTGAACGCGGGGTATCAGCAGGTTGCATTGTGTGAAGACCCGGGCACGTTTGCGGTGCGGGGTGCGATCATTGATGTGTTTGGGCCGCTGGCGGAGTTGCCATTTCGCATCGAGCTGTTGGGCGACGAGGTGGACCGGATTCGCGCGTACGACCCGACGACGCAGCGGACGGTGGCGCAGCTTGAGTCGGTGTCGCTGCCGCCGGTGCGCGAGGTGATGTTCGATGAGGCGTCGCGCGACCGGGCGAAGGCGGCGATACGGGCGCTGGCGGATGAGTTGGATATTGACGCGCGCGCGGTGCGTGAGGTGCTCGAAGAGGTGCGGCAGGGTCGCTACTTTATGGGCATCGAGGCGTTTTTGCCGGCGTTTGCCGAGTCGCTCGCGCCGTTGCACGACTACTTTTCGCGGCTCAACGCGCGGCTCTTTTTGCTGCACCCCGACGCTGTGTTGCGCAACCTCAACGCGGGGTATCTTGAGGCGTTGAACGAGCGGGTGCAGGTGGTACAGCGGGGTGATTTTGCGTTTGCGGCGGAGCGGTATTTTGTGTCTCCGCGCGAGGTGGTGGCGTTTTTTGAGACGATGCGGGCGATTGATGTGGCGGCGCTGCGGTTGTCGGTGCTGCAAGACGGCGCGCACGACACCGATCGTGAGACAGAGGCTGCAGATGCAGAGGGCGAGGGTGGAGAGAGTGGTGAGGGCGACGGTGAAGGTGGGGGCACGGAGAGCGACAGTGTGGGCGGTGCCGGGCGGGTCGGCGCTTTGCGAGTCGGTGCGCGCGTGCGGCTCGACCGTGACGGCAATCTTGCAGACGAAGATGAGGAAGAAGAGGGCGACGAAGACCACGACTTTTTTGGGCGGCGCAGCGGGCTTGCGACGTTGCCCGATGAGACCGAGTGGCTTGGTGAGTTGCCGGATGCGCGGGTGAACGCGGCGGTCATCGATTTTGCGCAAGAGACGGTGCGGGGGCTGCACGAGCAGCTCATGCGACGGACCGAAGAAGATGATTTGCTGAAGCCGCTGATTGAGCGGATTGAGAAGGCGCGGCGGCGGGGTTACGCGTTTACGATCGTGTGCGCGGGCGAGGGGCAGCTTGAGCGTGTGCGAGGGCTGCTGGCGGGTTGGAAGGTGGCGACGAAGCGGTTCGTCGAGGGTGAGTCTCCGCTGTCGGTTGAGCGGAGCGTGATTGTGTCGTCGGGGGTGGGGCTGTTTCTCGGTGAGCTTTCAGACAGTGTGTATGACCCGTCGACGCGGCTTGCGGTGCTGGCGGACCGGGCGATTTTTGGTGCGCGCAAGCTGACGCGAAAGAAGAGTCGGCTGAAGGGTGCGGCCCCGACGCTGCGTGAGTTGGATCCGGGCGACTATGTGGTGCACGTCGATCACGGGATTGGGCTTTTTCAGGGGCTTGTGAAGCTCGTCGTCAACGGTGCGGAGAACGACTTCGTTCACATCACGTACCGCGACAACGACCGGCTGTATCTTCCGGTTGATCGGCTGAACCTCGTGCGCAAGTACACGGGGGGTGAGTCGTCGAAGCCACGTCTCGACAAACTGGGCGGGGTGACGTTTGCGAAGACGAAGGCGCGCGTGAAAGACGCCGTGCTGGCGGTCGCGGCGGAGCTTTTGCAGATCTATGCGCAGCGGGAGATTCGCGAGGGGTTTCGGTTTGGCGAGCGCGACCCGATGTACCTCGAGTTCGAGGCGGCTTTCCCTTACGAGGAGACGCCGGATCAGGAGAAGGCGATCAACGACGTGTTGCGCGACATGGCGTCGCCACGCCCGATGGATCGGCTGGTGTGCGGCGATGTGGGGTACGGCAAGACCGAGGTGGCGATTCGGGCTGCGTATCGCGCGGTGCTCGATGGCAAGCAGGCGGCGGTGCTGGTGCCGACGACGGTGTTGGCGTTGCAGCATGACCGGACGTTTCGCGAGCGGTAGAATGGGTTTCCGGTGCGGGTGGCGTGCCTGTCGCGGTTCACGCCGCCAGCGGATGTGAAAGAGATTTTGAAGGATGTGCAGGCGGGGCGAGTGGATGTGTTGATTGGTACGCATCGGCTGTTGTCGAAAGACGTGAAGTTCAAAGATTTGGGCGTGCTCGTGGTGGATGAAGAGCAGCGATTTGGCGTGACGCACAAAGAGGCGCTGAAGAAGATGCGCGCGAATGTCGATGTGCTGACGCTGACGGCGACGCCGATACCGCGGACGTTGAATCAGGCGACGGTGGGGTTGCGCGACTTGTCGATTATTCAGTCTCCGCCGCCGGATCGTCATGCGGTGCGGACGTTCGTGCAGCGGTTTGAGTCGGCGGCGATACAGGAGATCATCGAGCGCGAGTTGCGTCGTGGTGGGCAGGTGTTTTTTGTCCACAATCGCATCGAGACGATTGGGGGTCTGCACGAGCAGTTGTCGCGGCTCGCACCCGATGCGCGCATCGCGGTTGCGCACGGGCAGATGAAGGCGAGCGATCTCGAAGACGTGATGGTGGG
>CAZXXB010000055.1:0-1970 GCA_964644185.1 uncultured Myxococcota bacterium | reverse complement strand
AGAGCGGGATTGATATTCCGACGTGCAACACGATCATCATCAACAACGCCGATCAGTTTGGTTTGGCGCAGTTGTATCAGCTTCGCGGGCGCGTGGGTCGGGCGCGCGAGCGTGGGTATTGTTACCTGTTTGTGCGTGACCCGCGGCAGTTGACGGCGGATGCGCAGCGGCGGCTTGAGGCGATTCTGGAGAATCAGGCGCTGGGTTCGGGCTTCAACGTGGCGACGCAAGACCTTGAGATTCGCGGGGCGGGCAATCTGTTGGGCGAAGACCAGTCGGGTCAGATTGAGGCGGTGGGGTACGATTTGTATTCAGAGTTGCTGGCCGAGGCGGTGGCTGAGATTAAGCGGCGCGAGGCGCGGCTTGCCGAAGAGGGCGGTGCAGGTGCGGGTGCGGCTGCGCAGGGTGGCGTGGGGCCGGTTGGCGGGCGGGCGCAGATTGAGCCTGAGATCAACCTTCCGGTCGCGGCGGTGTTGCCTGAGAGCTATGTGCCCGACCTGCATGATCGGTTGAGTTTTTATCAGCGGTTCGCGAGTACGCTTGCCGAAGACGAGGTGTTTGCGCTGCTTGATGAGGTGGGTGACCGGTTTGGTCCGCCGCCGGATGAGGTGGTGCTTTTGGGCGAGCTGATGCGCATCAAGATCGAGTGTCGTGCGCTGGTGTTGACCGAGGTGACGGCGCGGGGTGGCAAGCTGGTGTTTGGGGTGCATGCCGAGTCGCCGATCGCGCCGGATGCGCTGGTGCGGCTCGTGAGTTCGCGTCCGGGTGAGATGAGTCTTGCGCCGGATATGCGGGTGTCGGTGAAGGCGGCGCCGGATGTGCCGGTGTTTGACCAGGTGCGGTCTGTCTTGCAGGCATTGCGGGCGTGTGTTACTCGGCCCCGCTAACCTTTTGGAGGTCATCACATGCGGTCGTTCGTTTCGCTTCAAAGCCTGTGTGCAAATTCGTTGCAGTGTGCGGTTGCTGGTGCGGTCACCACGTTCGCGCTGTCGAGCGCACTCGCGCTGACGGCGTGCGATGGTGGCGGGGGCAAGGGCAAGGTGACGCTGTATGGCGGTGAGACGGGCACGCCGGTCGCCAAGGTGGGCGAGGCGACGATCACCGCCGAGATGCTCGAAGACCGGATCAACCGGCTGAACCCGTATATCCGTGGGCGGTACAAAGAGCCTGAGCGGCTGAAAGAGTACCTCGACACGATGGTGCGGACTGAGATTCTGGCGCAGGAGGCGTTGAAGCTCGGGCTCGACAAAGATGCGCAGGTGCGTGACCGCATCAAGAACGAGCTGGCGCAGAAGGTGATTACCGACGAGTTCGACGGGAAGATGCGCGACAAGCTCGTCACCGACGAAGACGTGAAGAAGTACTACGACGACAACTTCGACAACTACAACAAGCCCGAAGTGGTGCGCGTGAGCCACATCTTTTTTGCGGCGCCGGCGAGTGACGCGGGTGCGCGGTCGAAGAAGAAGGCTGAAGCCGAGAAGGTGCTGAAAGAGCTTATCGCGAAAGACGCGACCGACCGTCGCATTTTCGGCGAGATGGCGAAGAATCACAGCGACGACGAGAAGTCGAAGCGCCTCGGTGGCGACCTTGCGTATCTGTCGAAAGAGCAGATGACGAAAGACTTCGGCGCGGCGTTTGCCGAGGCGGCGTTTGGCTCGAAAGAGCGTGGTACGCTCGTGAGCAGCCTCGTCGAGACCGACAACGGCTATCATCTCATGAAGATTCGCGGACGCCGCGACCCGATCGTGAAGACGTTTGAGCAGATGAAGGCGCCGATTCGCTCGCGGTTGTACTACGAGAAGCGGACGAAGGCGCTTGAAGACTGGGTCAAAGAGCTGGGCGGCAAGTATGGTGTCGAGGTGAATGAGGCGGCGCTGGCGAACGTGAAGGTGAAGACTGACGATGCGCCAGCGGCAGGCGAAGGCGGCCCGAATCCGGCGCCCGGTGCGCCCGGTGCCCCCGAAGGG
>CAZXXB010000054.1:17345-17627 GCA_964644185.1 uncultured Myxococcota bacterium | reverse complement strand
GTCGACCTCAACCGCTACTTCACCCTCGCCGAACGCGTCGCAAACCGCCTCGCAAGGCTCGTGCGCACAGACGCCGTCGTGCGCCCCGCCACAGGCACAGCAAGCACCGCACCGCGCGCAGCCATCACCGACGCCCCCGACGTCAACCCCCGCAACGCGCCACGCCCGCGCGACACCGCAACCGCAACCGCCACCAGCGACGGCGCAGCCCCCGCTACAAACCGCCCACCCTGCCCCGCCCTCTGGAAAACACCCGTCATCCGCTGGGATGGAAACCTGCAA
>CAZXXB010000054.1:9940-17268 GCA_964644185.1 uncultured Myxococcota bacterium | reverse complement strand
ACGGCGACCCCATGACCCGCTACCGACTCTTGCACATCGAAGGTAAATTCGACGCCATGCCCATGTGCGGCCCCTGCGCCGGCTTCAACTGGTACGAGATGACCCACGACGAAATCGCCCAATACCTCGCCCGCGTCGGGCGCAGCGACCTCTTGCCCCTCTACCTGCGCCGCATGGGCGCGCGACCCACCCTCGTCACCGCCACCACCACCGCAAACCCCGCCCACAAATCCGCCGCGTAATGAAGCACCACCTCGTCGCTACCCTCACGCTTGCCGCACTTACACTCACCGGCTGCATTGAGTCCAACGCAGAGCGCTGTCTTGCCCTCGCCGAAGACGAGTGCGACACCGACCCCACCTGCGCCCCGCTCTACGCAACCCGCCTCGACCCCATCGCAAACTGCGTCGCCGCCAACGCCTTCGCCGGCTGCGGAGCCTTCGACATCCCCTGCAAAGACCGCCCCGTCACCCTCGCCGCCGATGACGGCACCTGCTTCACCTTCGCCAAAGACTGTTACAGCCCGTCGAGCATGGTGGGGTTTTCACCCTCGACCGAGTGCGACACCATCGCCGAGCAGCTTGTCAGCGACAAAGCCGACCAGTGCCCCGCCACGCCATGATTCACGCGCCGTGGCTCACGCGCCATGATGCACGATCTGCTGCTCGATCCGCTTCACGAGGCCCCGCGGGTGAGGTGCGTCTCCGCATAGGCCCACCCACGAACCCACGAACCAGCGAATGGTAGAAAACGCTGCCGCCCGGCGCCGACCCCAAAAAGTAAACAAATCGATTGACGAGCCGATTCTTTTGGTCTAACAATCGGTCAGCTAATTGATTTGACCCGGTTCGGCCACGGCGCTACACGATTGTCACATGAGCACCGCAACCCAGAGCACCCCGCCCTCAAAACGTCGCTACGACAGCGATGCGTCGCGCCATGACATCCTCGCCGCCGCCGAAAAGCTCTTTGTCGAGCGCGGTTACGATGGGGTCTCGACGACCGAGATTGCTCAGGCCGCCAGCGTCTCGCAGAGTCAGATTCACTACCATTTCGGCAGCAAAGAGAGCCTCTGGCACGAGCTGCACCGCATCAAGTTTCACGAATACTACGTCGTGCAAAAGGCCATGCTTGAGGGCGACGCAAAGGTCGGCATCGACACCATCGCCCACTCGATGCGCGCCTACTTTGCCTTCTTTCGCAGCAACCCGACGTTTGCCCGCATGATGCTCTGGAGCCTTCTGCAAGTCGGCAACACCGACGGCATGGTCGAGGGCGGCGAGCTGCTCAACCTCGGCGCGACCCGCATCGCAGAGGGGCAGGCGCGCGGCGAAATTCGCCCCGACGTCAACCCGGTCTGCGCACTGCTCGCCTTTCTCGCCGTCATCGAGCACTGGTACATGTGTGCGCCGCAGTTTCTTTCAAAGTTCAACGACGCCCCGCAGGCCCATCAGATGAGCGACGACTACCTCGACACCGTCGTCAAAATCTTCGTCCGCGGACTTGTACCCGAAAAGACCACCAGCTAACCGACCCGCACGCTGCCCAGCGAACCAGACGTAACCCAACCCGACGCCACCCCAAACCGACCGCAACTTCTCTCCGCAACCAGCCAAAAAATAGCAACCCAGCAACGACACAAAACCGACGATATGGAGACCCACATGCGCCACACTTTCAATCAATCGCCCGAAAGAATTCTAGCCGAACCAACATCGCAGTCTCCCCCCGCTGCGCCCCCCTCCTGCGACCCGACGGCTCCACCGCCCTCGCCGCCACTTAATGGCCCCGTTTCGCCCCCACTCGCCCCCCACTTCGCCCCCACTTTCGCCCCCACTTTCGCCCCACATTTCTCCAGGCACGCGTCCAATAAACTCTCCAATGAACCTTCCAATCTCGCGGCCAGAAAAAAGCCCGCGCTAGGTGCCCTCATGCTCGCATTTCCGCCCGTCTTTTTCTCCACTTTCGCCCCCTTCGCCGTCGTCGCCGTCACCGCGTTTACCCTTATTTTATCAGGCCAAAACGCCCTCGCCGCCGAAACCGACACCAACGTCATCACCGTCACCCCAAAAAACCTCCGCAATGCAAAAGGCGTCTGGGGCTGTGCCCTCTACCGCGGCGAAAACGGCTTCCCCTCCGACCGCACAAAAGCCGTCGCCACCACCCGCATTTCCCTCTCCGCGGGCAACTCTTCTTCACCCGTCTGCGTCTTCAAAAACGTAGTCCCGGCCAATGATTACGCGGTCTCCGCGATGCACGACGAGAACGACAACATGAAGCTCGACGCCAACTTTTTCGGCATCCCCACTGAGGGCTACGCGATGTCAAACGACGCCCCTCCCGGACCCGTCACGCCCCCAAACTACAAAGACGCCCGCTTCGCCTACAACGGCGGCGCGCTCAACCTCACCCTGCTCGTCCGCTACTGATTCGTGGAGACCATCATGCCCAAAACCCGCACCACATCTGGCATCGCCGCCCTCTCTACCGCGTTCGTTTTCACCGCCCTCGCCGTCGCCTACGCGACCATCACGGCAGCCGAAAGCACCACAAAAACCACCGACGCAAACACCCCCTCGACCCTCACCACCACACCCACGCACGTCACCACGACCCGTGCCGAGGCCGCACCCACCACCCGCTCCATCACCCTCTACGGCGTCACCCGATCAGCCAGCCGCGGCACCCTCGCTTTCGGCGTCGGCGGAAGAATGATTCGCCGCCACGTCGATGTGGGCGACCGCGTCAAGACCGGACAACTCATCGCCGAACTCGATGCCGATGCCTACCGCAATGCCGCCGCCGCTGCGCGCGCAACACTCGCCGAAATCAACGCGCGCCTCGACCAGCAAAACCGCGACGTCGCTCGCGCACAAAAACTGCGCGCCACCGACGCCGCAAGCGAAGGCGAACTCGAACAATATACCACCGGGGCCGACACTCTCATCGCTCGCAAACTTGCCGCCGAAGCCCAACTCGCCGAATCCGAGCGCCTCGTCCGCGAGTCGCGACTCACCGCTCGCTACGATGGACAGCTCACCGCCGTCTTTACCCAGCCTGGCGAATTCGTCGCCGCGGGCGCCCCTATCGTCGCAATCGCTGCCCAGCGCGGTATCGAGGTCGAACTCGATGCACCCGAGTCGATCGCCGGGAGCGTCAAGCCCGGACAAACCGCAACCGTGCGCCTGCCTCTTACTGGCAGCGACAGCGGAGAGCCCGCGACGTGCAGCGGAACCGTTGTTGCAGCCGGAGAAACAAGCGTCGGGGCAGGTCGACTCTTTCCGTTGCTCATCGCCATCGGCACCGACTCCGCCGCCATGCCGGGGCAAACTGCCGAGGTGACCCTCGAAGTGCCGAGCCCACCTGCCATTGTCGTGCCGGCAACCAGCATCACCAACCCCGGCGGACAATCGCCCATCGTGTTTCTCGTCAACGGCAGCATCGCCACCGAAACCCCCGTGCGCGTCACGCGCATTGATGGTGAGATGGCGGTCATCGAAGGCGCCGTAAAGCCCGGCGACGCGGTCGTGACGCGCGGCCACCTCTTGCTGCTGAACGGCGACACCGTCACCGTGCAAACCGAATCGGCAAGTGCCGCCGCGCCCCCAGCACCCAACACCAAGAACGACATCGCGCGCTAACCACTCGCACGCAACCGCGCGCGCACCGACACGCACGCGCTCGAGCACGATCATGAACATCGCCGCAATCGTCGCCTCCCGCTACCGCCTCTCGATCACCATGGTGCTGATCTTTTCGGGCCTCGGCGTCGCCGCCTGGTTCACCATGCCCCGCATGGAAGACCCAAAGCTTCCCGAGCGCTGGGGACTCATCGTCACGCCGTTTCCGGGCGCCGATGCCGAAACCGTCGAACGCCTCGTCGCACGCCCCCTCGAAGACGCCATCACCGAGGTCGATGCCGTCAAAGAGATTCGCTCGACGAGCCGCGCCGACGTAGCCATCGTCTTCGTCGAGATGCGTGACCGCATTAGCACCGTGAGCGAGGTCAACAAAGCATGGGACGACGTGCGCGAAAAAATCGACGAGGCGCGCCGCGAATTTCCAGACGGGGTCGGCGAAAGCGACCTCAACCGCAAGCTCAATGACACCGAGGCGATCGTGCTCGCCGTCACCGGCTCAAACGACCCACTCGTACTCTTGCAAGCCGCAAAACGACTGCGCCGCGAGTTTCTGCGCCTACCCGACGTCTCTCGCGTCGAGCTTTCAGGCGACCCTGGCGAACAAATCACCGTCGAATACGATGACGCGCTCTCACTGCGCCTCGGCGTCACGCCCAGCGATCTCGCAGGCATCATCGCGAGCCGCAACGTCACGACACCTGGCGGCACGCTGCGCCTCGGCGACAAGGCCGCCCTGCTTCGCGCCGATGCCGATTTCGACACCGTTGACGAGCTGCGCGACTCCCCCGTCTTGCTCGCGTCGGGGGCCGCCGTCACGCTCGGCGATCTCACCCGCGTGCGCCACACCACCGCAGAGCCCGTCGAGGCCATCATGCGTGCCGATGGCAAGCTCGCCGTCGGCGTCGGCATCATCCCCCGCGAGGGCATCAACGTCGTGACGTTTGGTGAGGCGATTCGCGCCCACACAGCCGAACTTCGCCCCCTCGTCGCCCCCCTCACCATTGAAGAGGTGAGCTACCAACCGCGCTACACCAAAGAGCGCCTTGATGAACTGAGTTGGTCACTCTTCGAGGGCATCATCGTGCTCGCCATCATGCTCTTCGTTGCCATGGGGTGGCGCATGGGCTTTGTCGTCTCGAGCATCGTGCCCCTGGTTTCTGCCGCTGCGCTCGCGGCCTACTTCATCGGCGGCGGCATCTTGCACCAAATCTCGATCGCCGCGCTCGTCATCGCGCTCGGCCAGTTCGTCGACAACGCCATCGTGATGGCCGACGCCGTGCAACGCCACCTCGACGAGGGCAGTTCTGGCCGCGAAGCCGCCGCAATCGCCGTGCGCGAACTTTCGATCCCACTCGTCTCCGCGACCGGAACCAACATCGCCGCGTTTATCCCCATGCTGCTCTCAGAAGGTGCAACCGGCGACTTCACCCGCGCGATACCAGTTCTCATCATCATCACGCTGCTCATCAGCGCCGTCTTCGCCGTCATCATCACCCCCACTATCGCCGCCACGGTCTTGCGCAAGCCCGACACCGCGAGCCTCGCCTCAGTCTCATCACTCGGACGCTACATGGCCCTCGCCGCGGTTCACCACCCGATCGCGATGATGGGCTTGGCGCTGTTGCCGGTCGCAATCTCAATCGCAATGGTACCCATGGTGCGCCAGCAGTTCTTTCCGCTCGGAGACCGTGCGCAAGTCGTCGTCAACATCGACATGCCCGAGGGTACCCATATCGCCACCACCGACGCCGCCACACGCAAGCTCGAACGCATGCTGCGTGCCCGCCCTGAGGTCACGCGCGTCGATGCCGTCGTCGGATCATCGGGCCCACACTTCTATTACAACCTCTTGCGACGCCCATCGGCACCCCACGTTGGCGAAATCATCGTCGGCCTGAATTCGGTCGAGAGCGTCGAGCCCATGCGCGCGTTCATCCGCGAATGGTCGGCATCAAACATGGTGGGTGCACTCGTCACGCCCCGCCGACTTGAACAGGGTCCACCCGTCGATGCACCCATCGAGATCAACCTCATCGGCGAAGACGAGGTAGCGCTTGCCAAGGCTGCTCGCGACGTGCGTCGCATCGTGCGAGCCGTGCCCGGCGCTGTCGATGTGACCGACGATCTCGGCCTCGGCACCCCCACGCTCGACTTCGCCATCGACGCCGCCGCCGCCGCCCGCGCAGGCACGGCACCAAGTGGCGTCGCATTGGCCCTCTTGCAGCACACACGAGGATTGCCCGCGGGTGACTTTCGCGCTGGTGAAGACCCCGTGCCAATTCTCGTGCGCGCCGCACGCGGCGACACCGCCACCGCCGCCAACGCCGCGTGGTTTCTTGCCGCGCAACCCACACGCGCGAACCCGACGGCCCCCATCACCCCCATCGCGCAACTGACGCGTGCCGAGCCGCGTTGGAGCCGCTCAATCATTCGCCACCTCAACGGCGAGCGCCTCATCACCGTATCGGCGCAACTGGGCGCTGGGGTCACGTTCAGCGAAGTCATGCGCGGGGTGCGACCGCAACTCGACGCACTTCAACTTCCGCAAGGCGTTCGTATTCAGGAAGGGGGCGAGGCCGAGAGCTCTGGCGAGGCCAACACCGCACTGCTCAGCAGTTTGCCTCTCGGCATCGCGATGTTGCTCTTCTTCCTGCTCGCACAGTTCAATTCGTTTCGCCGCGTCGGCATCATCTTGTTCACCGTGCCACTCGCAGCGGCAGGCGTGATACCCGGACTCGCACTCTCGGGCGCCCCATTTGGCTTCACGTCGCTGCTCGGCCTCTTCGCGCTCATCGGCATCGTCGTCAACAACACCATCGTGCTGCTCGAAGTGGCCGACACGCGGTTGCGCGAGGGCGCGACGATTTCAGAAGCGCTGACCGATGCGGTTTCTCAGCGTATTCGCCCAATCGTTCTGACGACGGCGACAACGGTCGTCGGTCTCTTGCCGCTTGCGTTCTCAAGCACGACGTTGTGGCCGCCGATGGCGTGGGCCATCATCTCGGGCCTCATCGCATCAACGGCACTCACGATGCTCGCGGTACCCGCGATGTACCGACTGCTCTTCACGGCACGCGCAACGTCGCCCGAGCAGGCTGAGGCGTAGACCGATTACGCACTTTCAACGTCGAGCACGCTGGTCCGCGTTGCGATCTGCGCAGCGGGGGCCAGCTCTTTTCCATCGACCGGCAGTCGCAACTCGACGAGCTTGCGACTTTGCGGAACAACGCGCGTTTCGTAGCTCGACACTGCCTTGTTGAAGGCATCAACCGCGCTGTCGAGGCCCTTGCCGACCTTGGCAAAATGTTCGGTAAACGTCGCGGTACGGCGGAACAGTTCACGCGCCGATTCGCTGATCTCACGAGCGTTCTGTTCCACGTCGCGTTGGCTCCACGAAAACGCGATGGTGCGCAGCAACGCGACGAATGTGGTCGGGGTCGCGATGAGCACGCGTTTCTTCCACGCGTCGGGCTGCAACTCGGGGTCTTCGGCAAACGCGACCGACAACAGACTGTCAGACGGCAAGAACAACACAACCATATCGACGTCGCCCGGCTGCGCCGCCGCGTAACCCCGCTTCGCGAGCGCCTCGACGTGTGCCCGCAACGCTTTCACGTGATCGCGCAGCGCAACCTTTCGCACCCCCTCGTCGGTCGTCTCGCTCGCTCGCAGATACGCATCGAGCGG
>CAZXXB010000054.1:276-9885 GCA_964644185.1 uncultured Myxococcota bacterium | reverse complement strand
TCATGTCGGGCCGCCCGGCATCGGTCGTCTCTTGTTCTTCAAAGTCGCAATGCTCGAGCATACCGGCAAGCTCGGCGATGTTGCGCAGCGCGATCTCACCCCAACGTCCGCGCGCGCGCGTGTCGCGCAGGGCCGTCGAGAGCGTGGTCGTTTCGCGTTGCAACCCCTGAGCAAGCCCAGCGAGCTGTTCGATTTGCTGCGTCACCTTCTGGTAGGCACCCTCGCGTTTTTGCTCAATCTCGAACGTATTCTTTTCGAGCTTCGTCAGCGCTTCGGTCACCGGCTTGAGCAGCGTCTCAACCGCCTTCTTGCGCTCTTCGAGTTGCGCCGTCGCGTCAGACTTCTGCGTCTCGAAGCTTTGCTTCGCGAGCTCGAGAAACTGCTTCTGCGCGAGCGTCAGCGCGTCACTTGCGACGGCCCTGAAATGCTCGCTCATTTTCGTGTTGTTCTCTTCGAGAATGGCGTTGCGGTCGCTCAGCACGCGCAGTTTTGACTGCAGGTCGGCAACCGACTCAGACCACTCGCGCTCACGTTGAATCACGGCACGCGCATCATCGGCCCGGGCCGTCTCGAGCGCCGCTTTTTCGCGCTCGCCCTGCGCACGTGCATTTGCGACCTCAGCGTCGCGCGATGCCAGCTCGCGAGCGGCCTGCTCACGCACAAGCGCAAGCTCGCCACCGATGCTTTTGCCGCGCACAAACCACGCAGCCGCAAAGCCCACAACGAGCCCGATCAACAGCAGCACAGCTTCCATTCTTCCGCCCTCTACTTGTGGTACGGCTCACCCGCGCTGAGCGTCGCCGCACGATAAATCTGCTCGGCCAACACGACGGTCACGAGCGCATGAGGCATCGTCATCTTGCCGAACGCGAGCACGAGATCGGCCTCGGCCCGCACTGTTTCGCTAAGCCCGTAGGCACCGCCGACGACAAACACGAACTCGGAAACACCCCCGACTTTGGCCTTATCGATCCACGACGAAAGCTCGACGCTCGAAAACGTCTTGCCGCGCTCATCGAGAACCACGACCCGCACCGACGCACTACGCTGCCCGCGCGACAGAATACGTCCCGCGAGAAGGCGCCCCTCTTCTTCGCGCGCCGACTCCGGCGCCAGTCGATCAGTTTTGGGTGAAAGCACTTCATGCGAGAGCGTGACGCGATACCGCGTCAGCCGCTTTGCGTACTCGTCGAACCACTCCGCCGCCGGCCCCTTCAACCCATGCGACACGGTGACAATGCGCACGCGCATGGTGAGCCCAGCTTGAGCCGTGCGCTACGCCGCGACCGGAAGTCGCGGGGCATCGGCCCACAAACCGTCGAGGTCGTAAAACTCGCGAACTTCCGGCTGAAAAATGTGCACGACGAAATCGCCGTAATCGAGCAGCACCCACGCCCCGTCTTCAAGTCCTTCCGCCGCGGTTGGACGAAAACCCTTCATCCGCAAACCACCGGTGACGGCATCTGCAAGCGCGAGCACGTGGCGGTCGCTCGTGCCACTCACGATCAGAAAAAAATCGGTGTAGGCCGACGCTTCGCGAAGGTCGATCAGGCGGATGTGATCGCCCTTCTTTTCCGACGCTGCATGAGCCGCGAATTGGGCAAGCTCAATGGCCGTTGGCTTTGCCACCACCAGCTTCGCCGCCGCCTTCTTCGCGGCCGGCTTCTTCGCGCTCGCCTGCGCGGTCGCGGCCTTCGGTGCCGGCGTTTTGGGCATCGCCGCTTTCGCGCCTGCGGACTTCACAACCTCCGACTTCTTCGCCGGAGTCTTTTTCGCGGCCACCTTCTTCGTCGCCGCAGACTTACCCTCTGTGGCGTTGCCTTCAGCGGTCGATTTTTTTGCGCGCGTCGTTGAGCTTGTATTCATGCTGGCGTGAATTGCCTCCATCGCGAGAGCTTACCACAGCCGCGCGCACGCTCAAAGCGCCCGTGCGCAGCAAAACGCGTCGTGCTAACGTACCGCCATGTGGGCCAACAACCCGAAGCGACAGAGCAGCATCGCGACGCGCGTGTTTCTGAGCCACGCGCTCTTGCTCATCGTCTTCGCGGCGATGGGCATCTTCGCCATCATCCGCACCGGGCAACTGAGCGACGGCCCTACCGCCGTGCGGCAAATCTACGGACCGCTCAGCGATTCACTTGCGCAAGCCAACGCCGAACACCGCCTGTTCGTGCGCGACACCCAGCTGCTCTTCGATGCGACCGACCCTCGCGTGCAGGCCTACCTCATTCGCCACGCGCGTGACGGCATCGAGTCTGACAGCTCAATGGCACGCGCACTTGACTCGGCCCGGCGCCGACTGGCCCGAGCTCGCGAGTCGGGCTCGTTCTCGACCGGAAGACCCGCACGCGACCTCGACACGGTGGGCAACGAACTTCAATCGCTCTCGGAAACCGAAGCTGAGTTGCGCACCGTCGCCCTCGATCTCCTTGGTTTGCTTGAATCGCAGGTCGCCTCGGTCATCCAGGCGTTCGAGGCCGAAGATGAACGCGATGCCACCGCGCGCGACATCGAGCCAACAAGCGTCGCGCTCGATCTCGAACCCACCGCAACCCCAGCGACCGCCACAGGCCCAAGTAGCGCCCGTCGCGACACCCGCGCGCCGCCACTCGATGACGATACCGACGACGACGCGCTCATCGACCCGGTAGCCCTCGCATTGCGCCAGAGCGTGATTCAAGAGAAGCGGGCACGCATGGAATCTCTGCAGCGCGACTTCGCACGCAAACTCGACGGGCTTCACGCACGCCTCGAGCGGTCGTCAACCTATGTGCTCGCGCGAGCTGGGCGCGAATCAGACAGTTTCATCATCGGGCTCGCGGCCTTCACCGTGTTCGGTGCGTTTGTCGGGCTCTTCATGATGCTCTCTACCCGCCGCGCGCTTCAGCCGCTGCGCACCCTCAGCGTGGCCGCGCGCCGCATCGCCGCGGGCGACTACACCGTCAAACCGGCGCGCGAGATCAACGTCGGTGGCGAGGTCGCCGAGCTTGCCGCCGACTTCGAGCGCATGGCCGCGGCGCTGGATGATCGCGAAGCACAATTGCGCGACGAACAGCGACGCACCGCGGAGGCAGTACGCGGCATGCAGCGCGCCAACCTCGATCTCACATCGCTCAAGAACTACAACGAGAACATCGTTCGCAGCATCAGACTTGGTCTCGTCGCCGCCGATGCCGACCTCTACATCACCTCAATGAACCCGGCGGCGGAAGCACTTTTCTCGACGCGTGCCAGCGAAATGCTCGGTAAGTCGGTCACGCTGCTGGTGCCCGATCACTCGATTCTCGCATCGCGCCAGAAGCTTACACACGCGATTGCCGAGGGGGCCGTCGTTGCCGCCGACGGCGTCGCGCCCTGGGGCGCGAGCGCGAGCGACGAGACCACCCGACGACTTGATGTGACGATGGTGCCGCTTCGCGCTGGTGATGGTGCGTTGAGCGGCGTCTTGCTCATCGCCGACGACGTGACAGAGCGCCTGGCCATGCGGCGGCGCATGTTGCAGAGTGAGCGCTTCGCGGCGATCGGCAAGCTCTCGGCGCAGGTGGTGCACGAGGTGCGCAACCCGCTCAACTCGATTGGCCTCAATACCGAGGTACTTGCCGACGATATCGAGCGGCTCGCGCGCGGAGAAGCCGACATTGCAGAGGTGCGTGGCATTCTCGCAAGTATCCAGCGCGAAGTAACGCGCCTCGGCACCGTCACCGAGCAGTACCTCAGCTACGCGCGCCTTCCACCGCCAAGCCTTGAGAACGAAGACCTCAACACGCTGATTCGCGACCTGCTCGCGTTCCTGCAAGGTGAGTTCGTCGCCCGCAACGTGCGTGTCGACGCTGAGTACGACGAGACCCTCACCCCTATCGCCGCCGACGCCGATCAGGTGCGACAGGCGTTGCTCAACATCGTGCGTAATTCGACCGAAGCCATGCCTGAAGGGGGCTTGATTCGACTTCGAACCGTCAGTGAAAAGCCCTTTGCGGTGATTGAGATCGCCGACAATGGATGCGGCATGAGCGCCGAAACGGCACGCCGCATCTTTGACCCGTTCTACTCGACGAAGCGCGATGGCACGGGCCTGGGCCTCTCGCTCACGCGTCAGATCATTGAAACCCACGGTGGCGAGATCGAGTGCGAAAGCAAAGAGGGCAAGGGCACGACATTCACCGTGCGCTTGCCCTTCGCAACCTGAGTGCAACGCGTCGCTCTCGACGAGCGGTCATGCGTGAACTCAGCCGTACATCAACTCAGTTCTGCGCGAACGAGGTCCAACCGGCAGTCCAGTCATCGCCACCAACGGCGCCAACGAACGTTCCAGCGGCGTCAAAGAAGCCGTCGCTGGGCGGCGTCGCGCCACCCGCGATGGGGGACGCAGGCTTGAAGTTCGGCGCGGTCTGGTTGGTCGGAGCGGCGAGCTTCGGGTCTTCGCCAAGCTTGTTGTTGTTGCCGTCAACGATAAACGCAGCCTTGTTGTCGAAGTCGAACGACTCATCTTTGTCGGCGGTCGTTTCGTCATCGGCGATCGCAGTCGCGGCAAAGCCGTCGGCGGCACCGCTGTTGTTGAAGAAGACGCTGTTGAACACGGCGAGCGCACCTTCGGTCGCCAGTTCGCCCGTGCGCGCGTCGGTCACCTGAATCGCGAAGTCACCAAAGTTCTGCACTACAGCGTTGTAGATCTTTCCTGCCGTGCCGCGGCGGAACAAGAACCCCGACTGGGTCTTGCCAGCTTCACCCGGGTTCGCAGCGCCACCGACGAACGTCACGTTGTAAAGCGTCGGATTCGAACGCGGGGTCGCATCGTTGTTGTCTTTCTCGCTGTCGGCTTCGACACCGTTTTCCGAGTTGGCCGCATCGAGTTGGGCGATGAGGTACTGCGCCTTGCCCGTCCAGCCGAAATCCCAATCGAGCGCGTCGTCTTGCCCCTGCGACAGCACCACGTGCTTCACGTTGACCGTGCCGCCGAAGATTTCAAGCAGGTCGTCCGAACCCTTGTGAACCTGCAGGTAGTCGACCACGGTGTCGCTTCCGCAACCACCCAGCGTCACGCCATTGAGCTCGTTGTCTTTTGCAAGTTCGAAGCCCGCAAACTCAACGCGGACATACTTCAGCGTGCCGCAATTGTGCTTCGCGTCGCTGCCGCCGTACTCGGTGCCGGTTTGCGTTTCGGCAAACCCTTCGATCTTGTTCGTCCCACCCGAAACGTTGATCGGGGCCTTACCCAACAACACGAGGCCACCCCAGTTACCGGGCAGGCGGGTGCCTTCGCGCAGGTTGCTTGTGAAGACGATCGGCTTCTCTTTCGTGCCCTCAGCGATGATCTTCGCGGTGTTGGTGATCAAGAGCGCCGAGCCGTTGCCGCCCTTGACGGTCGCACCGGCCTCAACCGTGAGGGTCGCGTTCTTCACGAACACGTAGTCTTTCAGCACGTAGGTGTTCTGACCTTCCCACGTTTGATCGGAAGTGATCTCGCCCGAGACGTCGATCGTCTGCGGCACGGGGGCATCATCGTCGTCATCGTCATCATCGTCGTCGTCTGACGTGGAGTCATCATCATCGCCGCTCGCCGTGTCGTCGGTGTTGCCGGTATCGGTATCGCCGGTGGTCTCGTCGTCGTCATCGTCGTCGCACGCGACGAGATTGATGGTGAGAGCGGCGATAGCCGCGAGAATCCAGAACTTGCGCTTCATGCTTTACCCCTTGATGCGTGACGCCGCTGCGCCCGCAAGACGGTTTACCCGGCCAGACCACCCGGCGCGGGATATCCACGTGTTTCACGACGCGATGCGAAGCCCGGGCCCGAGCTTCACAGCGCCACTAAAACCTCCATTCGAGCGTGATCGTCCCAGCAACACCGGGGCGAAACCGCTGCACCTCGAGTTCGACATCGCCGAGCGATTGCGTGAGCACCTGATCCTGGTTCGCGAGGTTTGACCCCGAGACACGCAGATTGAATCCGTGCTCGAAAGGTTGTGTCACGGTGAGGTCGAGACGATGCACCGGCTGCTCGTACACATCTGGAAGTCCGTTGATCCCGACCTCGAAGATGCGCGGCCCCGCGACGTTGTAGGCAAGCGAAAACTCGGTCTTCGTTGAGGCAATCTCGTAGCTTGCGACGGCGTTAATCGTCCACGGCGACTGCCCCTGCATGGCGCGCTCGCTATTGGTCAGCAACGTTTGCTGGGCGGGGTCGAGTTCGATGCGCGAATAGACGAACGATGCATTCGCCGCGAGGCGCAGGCCGCTCAACGCATCCAGCGCGTGTCCAAAATCGTATCGGCCCTCGAGTTCGACGCCCGCCGCACGCGCCCCTTTGGCATTGGTGAAGCTTACGTCGGCGTTGGCGTTGACGATGACTGACTCGATTGGGTCGGCGAACTCCTTGAAAAACACGGTCGCGGCAAGCAAGTCTGACGCGTTGATGAACCACTCCCAACGGATGTCGGCGTTGTGAATGCGAGTTTGCAAAAGCGCCGGATTGCCAGAGATCGCGCGGTTTCGAGAAAAGTCGTAGTAGAGAAATGCGGCCAGTTCACGAAATTGCGGACGTGCGAGCGTGTAGCTGTACGCGGCGCGCAGGTTCATCTCGGGCGCAACCGCGTAAATTGCGTTGAAGCTCGGCACGACCGCGGGGTCGGTTCGGTCAACCCCCTCGAGAGGCGTTGCCGACTGCACCACCGGCGAGCCGGGCGTCAGCTTCTGCACCGCCGATTCGTAGCGCACGCCGGGTACGAGCGTTAGCACGTCGACTGGTTTTACTTCGATCGCTGCATAGCCGGCGTAAACGAGTCGGCTTGCCGTGTAGGCATCTTCGGCTTGGGTGCGCTCTTCGATGAGCCACGACGTACCCTCGCCGGGTCCGATGTTCTGAGGGGCGAACATTTGCTCGGGCGGCAAGAACAGCACCGCAGGGTCACTTGAGTTGAAGAGAAACAGAAATCTCCGCGCGGCAAAATCGCGCTCGGTGTTTTGCAGCGAGCCACCCACCCGCATCGTGACCAGCGACACGGGCAACGCGATTTCAAGGCCGCCACCGTACGAGTTTTCGGTGAGAGCCGAGTAGAAGCGCTCACCACTACCGGTGTTTGGGCGAAACCGTCGCACACCATCCGGCGTGTAGTTGAAGCGCAGGTCACGCGTGTCGGGCTCATTGCGATTGGTCACCGCATAGTTGCCCTGCCACTTCAATTCGAGTCGCAGCGCCTCTGGAATACGGTGGAAGCCCGTGAGTTGCCCAAAGGCAAGCTCGCGCTCGATGTATTGCAAACGCGTCTGTTCGGAAGGCTGCGCGTCGGTCTCATCAAACGGCGCGCTGCCAAACTGAACGAGCTTGTCACCCGAGTGGGTGTACATGCCGAGCAGACCGATGTCGTTGTTCGTGTTGGGTTGCCAGCCGACATTGGCAAGGGCACTCACCTGCGCCGACTCACCACCACTCTCGCGCGATGCCTGCTCACGATACTGCAGTTCTTCTGGCGACGCGGTATCGCCGCCACCTACGATCTTCACCTTGCCGATATCTGCCGTGCGACGCTGGTTGCGTTTCGTGAACAGCAGCGATGCGAGGTAACCCACTTTGCCCGTTTGCGAACCCGTCTCAACCGTGTCGCCAACCGTCGCGCCGAGTGTGAAATTGGGTAATCCGGTGTGGGTCGTCGGTGACCAGATGTTTGGAAACGCACGCCCGTACTGCTGCAATTGCTCGTTGCTCAACGCGAGGTTGTCTGGGCGCACCGCCTGATCGGTCGGTATCTCACTCGGTATCTGCCGCACCCCATCGTCCCAGCCCCAGAAGTCAGTGCCACCCCCGGTATAAGTGAACGTGTCTTGCCCCAGCGTCAGGTGATCGCTGCTGATCGAGCCACGCAGTCGCAACTCGAACTCACGCGGGTAGGTGTTTGACGTGATGCGCAACGTCGCGCCGCCAAACGTCGCCGGGTTCTCAACCCCGTACGTCTTCGCGACCGACAGGTTGGCCAGCAGGTTCGTCGGAAACACGTCGAGCGGCACCGAAGGTTCGTCGGGTTCGGGGCTCGGTATCACGACCCCGTTGAGCAACGCCGTGACATAGCGTCCGCTGAGCCCGCGCACTGCAATGTACCGGTTGTCGATGACGGTCGCCGAGACGACGCGCTTCACCGAATCGCTGGCAGTCGAGTCAGGCGTTTTCTGAATCTCTTGCGCGCTGATGACATCGACAGCGACCACCGAACGCTTGCGCTCTTGCAGTACTGCCGCCTCGGTGCGCGTGTCGGCCTTCGTCTCGACGAGCACCTCTTGCACCGCCGCAGTCTTGGGGCGCAACGAAACGTTGAACGCAACGGCTTCACCCGCAGCCACCGTCACGTCGCGGGTTTGCGTTTCGTACATCGCGTAGTAGACGCGGACTTCGTATTCCCCCGGTTCGAGCACCAACTGGTAGCGCCCATCAAGATCGGCGTTGACGGTCTTCGCCTTCGTTTTTGCCCCGCGACCAACACGCTCGGCTTTGACGGTCGCGTCGATCACGGGCTCGCCAGTTAGCGCATCAGTGACGACGCCAATGAGCCCCGTCAGCGCAGGCATTGTGCTTGTTGGCGCTGCCTCGGGCACGGCAATTTGCGCCGGTGACACTGAGGCTTCGACCGACACACCGCTCGGTGACGCGGGCGTGTCGATCACGACACCAGCATCGTCGCCACCCTCGACGCGTTCGACCGGTATCTCGTCACCCTCTTCGTCGCTCGTGAGCTCGCCCGTTGCGCCGATATCGACAGGAGCGTCGAGGCGCTCGACTGGAATTTCGTACTCGACCGGTATGTCGTCGCCCTCTTCCTGACTCCACGCGCGAAGCGGCGCCACACCGAGTGCAAGCGATGCTGCGGCAAGCGTGGTGAGTGAGCGTTGCATGAGCGAAGTTCGTGGCGAGCGAGTCGCGGTGAAAGTCATTGTTCGGTTCCGACGCGGGGCTGTGTACCCCGTGCAAGTTGTGTGATCGTGGCGCAGGCATGGCGCGCGAGAGGCGTTGGGTGACATCTCGGCTCGCGTTGCGGCGGTCGCGTTACGGTGCAAGCGGCTCGGTCACAAGCGCGATCGTGAAAGCCCCAGCACCCCGCGCGATATCCATCATTCGCATCGCGTCGCCGTAGGGCACATCGTCGTCTGCCGCGACGAAGAGCGTGTACTCGTTGCGCGCGGCGAACGCTCGACGAAGCGTGATCTCGACGTCACGTTCGGCCACTACTTCGCTGTTGAGGCGAACTGTCCTGTCATTCGCGACGTAGAGCACGAGCGGCGGCTTCGCATCGCCGCTCGGAGCTGGTGCATCAGCCTCTGGTTTCTTCGGAACATTGGCCCAGAACTGCTTCGTCAAAAGCGGCGTGATGACCATGAAGATGATCAGCAGCACCAGCACCACATCGACGAGCGGCGTTACGTTGATCTCGGGCGCGATCGCACTTTTCTTCGCACCACCAACATCAAAAGCCATCGTTTCCCCCTTACGATGAAATCGTTGACGCGCGTGGCCGCGTCACATCAACCAATTCGTTGCGCATCGATCAGCTTTCGGTTCCGCGACTGTCAGAATCGACCTGCAACCCCACCCCCTGCACACCCATCTCCTGCATTTGCCTGAAC
>CAZXXB010000054.1:0-215 GCA_964644185.1 uncultured Myxococcota bacterium | reverse complement strand
GTCGACCTTGCGGGCCCTGTCGATGAGCTCGGGCAGTTCGGCACGGGTACGTTGCGCCTTTTCGAACCAGATCGTGCCATCGGCAGCCAACACCAGCACGAGCGGCTCAAGCTTGGCCTTTGACGTCGCGTCTGGACGTTCAATCTTCGGCAACTCGACCCTCGGGCCCTCTTCGAGCTGCGGAGCCACGATCATGAAGATGATCAGCAGCACCA
>CAZXXB010000053.1:7231-17867 GCA_964644185.1 uncultured Myxococcota bacterium | reverse complement strand
GCGCACTCGTCTGGCCCGTCTTCGTCACCACCCTTGCCATCACCGTCTCAGCCCTGCTCGCATGGGGTGTCGCCGAAACCCTCCAGGCCGCCCGCGAAAGCCCCCTCTTCGCCATCGACGCCATCGAAGTCGAAGGCAACACGCGCCTCACCGACGACGTCATCATCGGCCTGTCGGGCGTCACCCGCGGCATGAACCTCGTCGCGCTCGACATCCCCCGCGTCGTCAACGGCGTCTTGCGCTCACCATGGCTCGCAAGCGTCCGCGTGCGCCGCGTCCTGCCCAACGCGCTGCGCATCGCCGTCGTCGAATACGAAGCCGCCGGCGCCGTGCTCTTCGAGAGCATCTACCTCTTCGACAAACAGGGTGTCGTCTTCAAACCCCTTGAAGCCGACGACACCCTCACGGGCCCCATCGTCACCGGAATCTCTGGCGACACCTACTCGATCGACGACCGCCGCGCCGAGGTACAGGCCCAACTCATCGACGCCCTCGCGCTGCTCGACGACTACACCTTTGCCGGACTCGACCGCCGCCTGCCCCTCTCTGAAATCGGCGTCGCAGACCCCGCCACCTACACCCTCATCGGACGCGCCGGCGGCACCGTCGTCACCGTGCCCCGCCTCGATCGCGAAGCCAGCTTCAAACGCCTCGCCCGCCTCTTCGACGAACTCGAAGCCAGCAACCAGATCGCCGAGACCATTCACGTCGGCGCCGGACGCAGCGCAAATCGCCTCGTCGTCCGCCTCAAAAAACCCGAAACACCCGCCGACATCTCCCTCGCGCAACCCGCGACCGCGACCGCTCTCACCGCTCTCACCGCACCGTCAGGCTCGGCGCCAGCGTTGCCCGCCCAACCGGCAGGCAAGCCAGCAAACGCCGCTTCAACGTCAATTCGTTCCGCTTCGGAGCCTCGCTCCGCACCGGCACAAGGGGATTCAGATGGCACGCAAAGATGAATTGATCGTAGGTCTCGATATCGGCACCACCAAGGTCTGCGCACTCGTTGGCGAGCGCACACCCGACGGCATCGAGATCATCGGCTTCGGCTCCGCACCCAGTGAGGGCATGCGCAAGGGCGTCGTCATCGACATCGACAACACCGTCGAGTCCATCGTCCAGGCCATCGACGAAGCCGAACACATGGCCGGATGCGAAATCACCAAAGTCTACGCAGGCATCGCAGGTGGCCACGTGCAGGGCACCAACTCTCGTGGCGCCGTCGTCGTCAAAGGCGAAGTCACCCACCACGACATGCAAAAGGTCCACGAGGTCGCCAAAGCCGTCGTTCTCCCCGCCGACCGCGAGGTGCTCCACGTCTTCCCGCAAGAGTACATCGTCGATAAGCAAGACGGCATCAAAAACCCCCTCGGCATGAACGCACAGCGCCTCGAAGCCAAAGTCCACGTCGTCACGGGCGCCATCACAAGCGAACAAAACATCATCAAGTGCGCCCACCGCGCCGGTCTCTCGGTCGAAGGCGTCGTACTGCAACCCCTCGCCTCGTCAAAAGCCACCCTCTACAGCGACGAACGCGAGCTCGGCGTCGCCCTCGTCGATATCGGCGGCGGCACCACCGACATCGTCATCTTCCACAACGGCGCCATCGTCCACACCTCCGTCATCACCCTCGGCGGAGACCACGTGACCAACGACATCGCAACCGGCCTGCGCACACCCGTGCAAGAAGCCGAAGAAATCAAAAAGAAATACGGCTGCGCACTCACCTCGCTCGTCGGTGCCGAAGAGCGCGTCGATGTCCCCTCGCTCGGCGACCGCAAAGCCCGCCAGCTTCCCCGCCAGATGCTCGCCGAAATCATCGAGCCCCGCATGGATGAAATCTTCCAGCTCGTCCAGCAGGAAATCGAAAAGAGCGGCTACTACCAGTTGCTCTCTTCAGGCGTCGTCGTCACAGGCGGCGCAACCCTGCTCGCCGGCACCTGCGAACTCGCCGAAGAAGCCATGAACCTCCCCGTCCGTCGCGGCGTCCCCCGTGGCGTCGGTGGACTCTCAGACGTCGTCGGCTCACCAATCTTCGCGACAGGCGTCGGCCTCGTCCTCTACGGCTCCGAGTACCGCGAGCCCGACCACGCGCGCGGCGGCTCAGGCAAGGGCCTCTACAGCAAAACCGTCGAACGCATGCGCGCGTTCTTCAAAGAGATGTTCTGAACCACGCAACACGATTCAGCCTCGCTCGGGCAAGCGCGGGGTGAAAGGAACCACCATGTTTGAAGTCGTACATGAAATCCGTCCGCAGGCGCGCATCAAAGTTGTCGGAGTCGGCGGCGGCGGCGGCAACGCACTCAACACCATGATTCGCGGCGGCATCAAAGGCGTCGATTTTCTCGCCGCCAACACCGACGCGCAGCACCTCACCGCCAACCTCGCCCCGACAAAAATTCAGCTCGGCCCTACCCTCACCAAAGGGCTCGGTGCAGGCAACAACCCCGAGATCGGCAAAAACGCCGCCCTCGAAAGTCAGGAAGAAATCGCCGCCGCACTCGAAGGCGCAGACATGGTCTTCGTCGCCTGCGGCATGGGCGGCGGTACCGGCACCGGCGCTGCGCCCGTCATCGCCAACATCGCCCGCTCACTCGGCGCACTCACCGTCGCCATCGTCACCCGCCCCTTCCGCTTCGAAGGTGGCTGGCGTCAACGCCTGGCAGAGCAGGGCATCGGCGAACTCTCCGGCGCAACCGACGCCATGATCACCATCCCCAACCAGAACCTCGTCGCGCTTGCCGCAAACCAGACCCGACTCACCTTCGCCGACGCATGCAAACTCGCCGACGGCGTACTCTTGCAGGCCGTCGACGGCGTCGTCTCGCTCGTCAACCTGCCCGGCATCATCAACATCGACTTCGCCGACGTCAAAACCATCATGTCCAACACCGGCACCGCCCTCATGGGCATGGGCATCGGTGAAGGCGAAGGCCGCATGATGCGCGCCGTGCAGGCCGCCGTCACCTCGCCCCTGCTCGACAACGTCTCCGTTGACGGTGCAACCGGCCTCATCGTCAACATCACCGGTGGCTCAGACATGGCCATGGTCGAGATCGACGAAGCCGTCTCCTCCATCGAACAGGCCGCAAGCGAAGCCGCCACCGTCCTCCTCGGCCCCGCCGTCGACGACCCCCTCGGCCCCTCGGTCCGCGTGCTCGTCATCGCCACCGGCTTCGACGTCGCCAACGACCGCATCCCCCCGCCCCAGCGCATCGCACCCGCCGCCACCACCGCCAGCCGTCGCGGCATGACCGACCACTACGCTCAGGTGCCCGGCAACGCGCCACCACGCCGCACGCCCACACGCACCATCGGCGTCCCCGCCCGCCCCATCTCTGCCGGACGTCCACCAGTCCGTCTCCGAAGAAATCAGCCTCACCGGACTCAACGAATCGCCCGCCGACCACCGCGACATCCCAACCTTCCTCCGCAGAAAACACCAGCGCGTATGACCTGACCCCCATTTTTCCACCGGTTGTCATGCACCGACGCATCGGTGTAAGCAGCGTGCCGCACGATGTCACATCGCTGTCACCATGACGGCCGTGTTTTGAGTTAGAGACTCGCCGCTCGCCAGAGTCGGTTGAACGCAGCCCCCGCTTTGCGTGCCGCTCTGCTATGCGACGTTACCGGAGATGCACCCGATGTACGGTCTGATTCGCCTGCATGCCTTCACGCGCGCCGCCGCCCTTCTACTGCTCGCCGGTCTCGCCAGCCTCCCCACCGTCGCCCACGCCGGTCTCTACGAGTGGGTCGTCAGCGACAAAAACGCCACCCCCCCGCAGCAAGCTCTGCCGCGCGAAGACATCTGGTCAAAGCCACCCCTCGAAAACGGCGACCAGCCCAAAACCTACTTCGACGAACGAATCGAACCCGTCGCCATGGTCCGCACCATCCTCTCCGCGACCAGCACCGACGAAATCACCATCCCAAACCCAAACGGCACCGTCCCCCCGACCGTCACCATCCGCAGTCAAGACGCCGCCCCAGCCATCGCCGGCACCCGCCAGGGCTTCAACCTCGAAAACGCCGAGTTCGGCGCGCGCGGACGTTTCAACGGCCCCGGCATCCGCTACCAGCTCACCCTCGAACTCAACCCCCGCGCCAAAGACGGTAACCCCCTCACCGGCGACAACCTCCGCGACGCATGGGTCGCGTGGGATAAATACAGCGTCTTCACACTGCGCGTCGGCAACATGCGCAACCCCTTCTCGCAAGCCAACAACGTCGGCACCGGCGACCAAAAGCTCATCTACAAACCCGTCCTCGACAACCTCGTCCGCGCCAACCGCGTCCCCGGCGTCGCCATCACCCTCAGCGACCCATGGAAAATCCTCAGCGCCACCGGCGGCGTCTACAACGCCGTCCGCGTCCCCTTCCAGTCCCTCTCCTTCTTCTCGCAAGTCCTCTGGGTCTGGCGCGCCGACTTCCGCGCCGACAACCTCCTCCGCAACGCCCTCGCACCCTCAGGCACCCGCATCCCCTTCAAGTTCGAGTGGAACCTCGGCATCAACGGCACCTACACCGCCGAAGACTTCGACATCCGCGGCAAAGAACGCCTCTTCGGCTTCGACACCCGACTCCGCATATGGATGTTCAGCGTCGAGGCCGAATACGCCGTCCGCGACTGGACACAACCCACCACCGCCGACGACCCCGTCCTCGGCGTCTCGCGCCCCGCCGCCGCCTCACGCCGCGGCAACGGCTACCACGTCGACTTCACCATTCATGCGTGGGAAGACATCATCGACGTCACCGGACGCTACGAGTTCTTCGACGGCAGCCAGCAAGACGTCAACGCACTCGGCAGCCTCCTCGACGCCGAACAGGTCACCTTCCAGAAAAAAGAATGGATCACCGCCGGCCTGCGATTCACACCCCAAAACAACGTCCGCCTCTACCTCAACTACATCATTCGCAACGAACTCGAAGGAAATCGCTTCGACAACAACGTCATCGTTGGTATGGTGCAACTCAAGATTTGACGCTGCCGGGGCGCGGCCGAAGCCCCCGCTTTGCCGTCGCTTCAAAAAAAACACATAAAACACAGCGCTTCGCGCATCGTTTGACACACATCGTTTGACACACATCGGTACGACTGGCCGGGGGGCCAAGAGACACGCGGGCAACACCCGCGAACCCGCGCGGCAAACGCCGACGAAGGGTTAAACCTGACAGTCGGGAGACCCCCGAGGAGGCTCACATGGTTCGCAACGCTCTGACCCCTACACTCACCCTCGCCTGCGTCGCGCTCGCGATGGCAGCCTTCACCGGCTGCGCCGCCTTTGAAGACAAGAGCGCCGTCGACCGCGACACCTCCACCCCCGGTGCAGGTGACGACGATGACGACGACGACGCAACCAGCGACGACGACGATGCATCGGGCAACGACGACGACGCGTCAGCAAACGACGACGATGCATCGGGCAACGACGACGACGCATCGGGCAACGACGACGACGCCACCACCGACGACGACGACGACAACGGCGCCGCCGCCGTGATTCCCGAAGTCCCCTCCGCCGGCTGGGTCGCCGACGCGAAGCGCACCCCCCGCAACATCCACATGACGTGGCAGCAAGACCCCGCCACCACCATCGCCCTCCAGTGGGAAACCGACGACATCAGCCTCAAAAACTACAAGCCCTACGCGTGGGTCGTCGAAAAGAGCAAGGTCGAAAACGTCGCCTCAAACATCGCCGACACCATCCTCCCCTTCCTCGAAGGTGACGGCGGCTACGTCACCCTCGGCGCCGGCGAAATCTACAAAGAAACCCTCGCCGGCTCTGCCGTCGGCAACGAAGAACACGTCCAGTGGACGGTCGACGTCAAGAACCTCAAGCCCGACACCGAATACCTCTACCGCGTCGGAACCTGGAAATCGTTCGATACCGCCACCCGCACCTTCGAAGACGTCTCCGTTAGCAACACCGGCTCCTTCCGCACCGGACTCGCAAAAGGCGACCGCTCAAAATTCCTCGCCATCCTCGCCGGTGACAGCCGTGGCGGATACACCTCCGTTAAGCAGATCATCCCCCGACTCGCCGACCGCAACGCCCGCTTCTGGGTCTTCAACGGCGACATGAATCAGATCGGCACCAAGGTCGAGTGGGATCAATGGTTCGACGCGATGAACGACCTCCTCATCAAGACCCCCCTCATGCCGGTGCAGGGCAACCACGAAACCTTCGCAGGCAACTACTACTCCCAGTTCGCTCTCCCACGCATGGGCGGCAAACTCCCAGAAGCCTACGCCGAGCAGGCATGGAGCTTCGACTTCGGCAACGTCCACGTCATCGGACTCAACTCCAACGTTGAAAACGGCGTCGTCGCCCAGTCCGAGTGGCTCAAAGAAGACATCAAAAAGGCCAAAGCCGACCCCGACATCGACTGGGTCATCGCCGGCTTCCACCACCCCGTCGAGTCGGCCGGCACCACCCACGGCCCCACCGAGCGTCTCAAGCGTAACTGGCAGCCCATTTTCGAAGACGAAGGCGTCGACTTCACCTTCTCGGGCCACGACCACATCTACGAGCGCACCTGCCCCGTCAAAGGCGGCCAGTGCGTCGCCGACGGCACAGGCGTCGTCTACATGGTCGCCGGAGCCTTCTTCTCGCCCCCCTACAACGTCCGCCCCACGCCCCTCACCAGAGTCGCCCAGGGTGGCGAAGGCGGCAACTACGTCGAGATGGAAGTCGAAGGCAAAAGCTTGAAGCTCACCGCCTTCAAAGGCGACGGCACAAAGCTCGACGAATACAGCCTCACGAAGTAACCCCCCTTCGTCTGGCCCCCTGTCTGCCCCCTGTCTGCCCCCACGTCTGGCCCGATATCTGACCTTTGCTGTGGGGCATCGCTCATCTGACACAAGAAACCCTCTGCGCCCCGCGCACAGAGGGTTTTCTTTTTGCTAATACTCCCCCGTGCTCCACTTCGCCCAACTCGCCGCTGGCTCGCTCATGCTCTACTTCGGGGCGCGATGGCTCGTCGCAGGCTCGTCTGCCCTCGCCCTCGCGATGCGCATCTCGCCGCTCGTCGTCGGCCTCACCGTCGTCGCCTACGGCACCTCTGCACCCGAAGTCGTCGTCTCGGTCAGAGCTGTCCTTGATGGACTCCCCGACGTCGCCATCGGCAACGTCCTCGGCTCAAACATCGCCAACATCGGCCTCATCCTCGGCCTCTCAGCCCTCATCTCACCCGCCCGCGTCGATGGCACCCTCCGCCGCCGCGAAGTCCCCGTCCTCATCGCGAGCACACTCGTCGTACCTCCTCTCCTCTTCGACGGCGTCATCTCCCGCATCGAAGCCGCCGCCCTCGTCATCTTCGGCATCGCCTACACCGTCTGGATGATCCGCGCGGGCCGCTCAGCCCCACCCCCCTACAGCGACATCCCCAACGCCGACCCCAACGCCGACCCCAACGCCACCGCCGCCCCGGCGCCACCTCCCGCCCTCTCTGCCCCGCGCGCCCTCGCCACCGCCATCGTCGGCCTCCTCATCCTCCTCCTCGGCGGAAACACCTTCGTCCGCGGCGCCGTCGGCATCGCCCTCACCCTCGGCCTCAGCGAACGCCTGGTCGGACTCACCATCGTCGCCGTCGGTACCTCGCTGCCCGAACTCGTCACCAGCCTCATCGCCGCCCGCTCAGGTCAGAGCGACATCGCCATCGGCAACATCGTCGGCTCTAACATTTTCAACGTCTTCCTCTGCCTCGGCATCGCAGCCATGACCGCCCCCGCTGCCGTCCCCCTCGATACCCTCCTCCTCGAAATCGCCGCACTCTTTCTCATGACCACCGTCGCCATCGTCTACATTCGCGGTGAGCGCATCATCACCCGCCTCGAAGGCGCAGCCGCACTCGGCCTCTACGTCATCTTCACCGCCCTCACCGTCTTTCGCGGATGACGCGCACCACCAGAACACCCCCGCCGAACCCCTTTTTTGCCCCCCGAACTCACCCCGAAACCTTGACCCGCACCGCGCACAAGTGCAGTATCCACCCGCATACGTCCATCGGTTGTCATCGCGTGCAGTGCCAGTATCAGCGTCAGTGCAGTGCAGATGCAACGCGTGAGGTTTCATATGGCTCGCCAATCTCTTCGCCACCTTCTCGCAGGTGTCGCCTCGCTTTCCCTCGCGGTCATCGCACAGGGCTGCGCAAGCACACCAGAGCCCGCTGCGACCCCCACCGACGCCTCCGCCGAAGAGAAGCCCAAAGCTGGCACCATTGAGGCCAACGACCCCACGAAAATCAGCACCGACGGGCTGCAAACACAGACCTACGACCTCAACCGTGACGGAAAATGGGACTCATGGAAGTTCTTCACCGTCACACCTGAAGGCGAAAAAGTCGTCCGCAAAGAACTCGACATCAACTTCGACGGCACCGTCGATGTCTGGCGCTTCTACGACGACGCCGGAAAGCTCGTCCTCAAAGAATACTGGGACCTCGACTTCGACGGCAAAGTCGACGTCACCGTCTTTCTCAACGACGGCCAGATTGTACGCAAAGAGCTCGACCTCAACTTCGACAGCAAGCCCGACCTCATGAAGTTCTACAGCAAGGGCCAAATCATCCGCATCGAACAAGACCGCAACTTCGATGGCCGCGTTGACTACTGGGAACGCTGGATAGGCGGGCAAATCGACCGCATCGGCTACGACGACGACGCCGACGGCGAACTCGACCGCTGGGAACGTCAACGCGGTTGATGCCTCGCGTGCCCCGCGACGACGAAACACTGGACTCCATCTTTCGTGGCCGCGTCCGCCTCATCCAGGGCCGACGCGGTTACCGCTTTTCGCTCGATGCACCCCTCCTCGCCCACTTCGCCGCTCAGGCCCTGACCTCGCCCATCTCGGCAATCTCACCCAGCGCCACCACCGCGCCCCAGCACCACATCTGCGACATCGGCTGCGGCTCTGGCATCATCGGCCTCGCCCTCGCCTCGGTCTCGCCACGCGCCCACGTCACCCTCGTCGAACTGCAACCCACCCTCGCCGCACGCGCCACCCGCGCCGCCGCCCTCAACCGCCTCACCCCGCGCGCCACCGTCATCTGCGACGACATCCGCGCCTTTGCCGCCCTCGCCCCCAACGCCGCCCGCTTCGACCTCGTCGTCGCCAACCCCCCCTACTTCCCCCGCGGCACCGGACGCCTCAGCGCCGCCGACGAAAAAGCCATCGCCCGCCACGAAGTCGCCCTCTCACTCGACGAACTCGTCATCGCCGCCGCCCGCCTCGTCACCCCCGATGGAGCCTTCTGCGTCGTCTACCCCGCCCCCCGCGAAGCCGACCTGCGCGCCGCCCTCGCCGCCGCCTCACTGCACCCCCATCGCACCCGCCACGTCACCCCCTTCGCCCACGTCGCACCCGAACTCGTGCTGCTCGAAGCCCGCAAACACCCCTCACCCGCACCCCTCATCGAGCCACCCCTCACCCTCCACCCCGCCGACAAACGCTCGCAATACAGCGATGCCGCCGCCCACATCCTCGACGGCCTCTGGATACCGCCGCCGCCCCCGACCGAAAACCTTGAGTTGGGTCTTCTCGAAAATCGTGCTACAAACGCTCTCGGTTGCCCGTAACGCCCCCTCATGGACCGCCGCCTCGTGAAAACTTCATCCCCCGTAGCCAGTCGCCCCGCACCTCATCGCGTGAACGCAAGCGCACCGCTCGCAACCTTGCGCCTACTCCTCTTCACCTGCGCCGCCTCCGCCGCCCTCACCGCCCTCACCGCCCTCACCCTCCACGGCTGCGGCGACGACGAACCCGCTTTCTCCGTCATCGACGTCCCCGGCGACACCTCCTCCGCCTCATTCGACGACGACGACAGCTTCGATGACGACGACACCTCAGGCGCCTTCCCCCCCTGCGTCACCGACCTCGACTGCCCGGCAACCCTCGTCTGCATCGCTGGCTCATGCACGCGCTCCAACAACTGCCTCACCGACGCCGACTGCGCCTTCGGAAAAATCTGCGCCGCCAGCTTCTGCCGCCCCGACGACAGCGGCAACAGCACCGACGACGCCAACGACGACGACGCAGCCGACGACGACGATGCCACTGCCGACGACGACGACGATGACGACGCATGCGGCCCACCACTCGCCGTCATCGTCGACGACGCCAGCGGCGACGCACAATTCTCCACCACCGGAACCTGGGAAGCGCCCGTCGAAAGCCTCTCTGCCTACGGCGGCACCTACGCCCGCGCCGACGTCAGCGACACACCCGCCACCGCCCGCTTCACCGCCACCCTCCCCGAAGCTGGAAGCTACCGCGTCGAGGTCCGCTGGCCCGCCGAAGAAGCCGACATCCGCTTCGCCCGCGGCGTACCCGTCACCGTCACCCACGGCGACGGCGCCACCAACCTCAACTTCGATCAGGCCGTCAACCCTGGGCGCTTCAACGTCGTCGGCGAATACTACTTCTTCGCCGGCTCAGCCGTCGTCATTGTCTCCAACGCCACCACCCCGCGCGCCGACGCACCCCGCACCGTTGTCGTCGCCGACGCCGTCCGCTTCGTCCGCAACTACGGCTCAACCTGCGCAGACGACGACGACAGCGTCGGCGATGATGATGATGTGATTGGCGACGACGATGACGTGACCGACGACGATGACGTGACCGACGAC
>CAZXXB010000053.1:1398-7161 GCA_964644185.1 uncultured Myxococcota bacterium | reverse complement strand
GACGACGACGTAACCGCTGACGATGACGACGCCTCAGACGATGACGACGACACAGGCACTGATACCGACACAGGCACCGACACCGACACAGACACAGACACAGACACAGACACAGGCACCGACACGAGCACCGACACGGACGGCGATACCGACACGATCACCGACTCAGGCGGCGACACCAGCGCGCCGCCAGAAGTCACCCCTCTCACACGTTGAACCGCATCACACGTTGAACCGAAAGTGCATGATGTCGCCGTCTTTCACGAGGTACTCTTTCCCCTCGACGCGCAACTTGCCCTGGGCCTTCAACGCCGCCTCGCTCCCCGCCGCCTCCAAATCTGCAAGCGTGTACACCTCCGCCCGAATAAACCCCTTCTCAAAATCGGTGTGAATCACACCCGCCGCCTGCGGCGCCTTCGTTCCTTGCGGAATCGTCCACGCCCGAATCTCTTTCTCACCCGCCGTAAAATACGTCTCCAACCCCAGCAGCGTGTACGCCGCCCGCGCCAGCTTATGCAGCCCCGGCTCTTCTAACCCCATGCTCTGCAAAAACTCCTCACGCTCCTCTTGCGGAAGCTCAGACACCTCCGCCTCGATACTCCCACACAAAAAAATCGCCTCCGCCCCCTCCGCCTTCGCCCGCTCAAACACCTTCGCCGACAACGCGTTCCCCGTCGCCGCCGAACCCTCATCCACATTGCACACATAAAGTACCGGCTTCGCCGTCAACAGCCCCGCCTGCCGAATAATCGCCATCTGCTCCGCCCCAAATTCACCCTTCCACGCCGGAATCCCCTTCGCCAGCATCGCCTCCACAGGCTGCAACACCTCCACTCGCTCCTTCGCCTCTTTGTCGTTCCCCTTCGCCCGCTTCGCCAACTTCTCAACCTGCTTCTGCACCGAATCGTAATCGGCCAGCACAAGCTCGGTCTCAATGATCTCAATGTCGCGTATCGGGTCTACCCCACCCGACACGTGAATGATGTTGTCGTCCTCAAAGCACCGAAAAACAAAAAAAATCGCATCCACGCTGCGAATGTTCCCGAGAAACTGATTCCCTAACCCCTCGCCCTTGCTTGCCCCCTCCACGAGCCCCGCGATATCGACAATCTCAACCGCCGCCGGAATAATCTTCTGCGTGTGAATCACCTTCTCGATGCGCTTCAATCGCGGGTCGGGCACTGGCACCACGCCAACGTTCGGCTCGATCGTGCAAAACGGGTAATTGCTGCTCTCTGCACCCGCAGCCGTGAGGGCGTTAAAAATGGTGGACTTCCCCACGTTGGGCAGACCGACGATACCAACCTGCATCGCAAAACCTCATGGCGCCACAAGCGCCGCTCAAACCTGCCGTGCCGCACGGCTCACCGTGTCGCTCGTTTCACGAGACTGCCCTTCTCGCCAGGCAGCTCAGTTCACCGAGCCACTCTGCTTGCAAAGCCGCTCGCTTCACCACGTCGCGCATCGCAACCCGACGACGCAACCCGACGCCGAGAGGACAGGGCGCGAGTCAACCCGACCCGCGCGAGCGCGTGTAGTATGTTCCGCGCCCCACCGCAACCGCATCACCCCCAACACCACCTCACGCACAGCCACCCTCACCGTCACCTTCGCGTTCACCCTCGCCCTCGCAGTCGCGCCCCTCTTCACCGCCTGCAGCGACGACACGAGCGACACCGGCGACACCAGCGACTCAACCGACAACACCAGCGACTCAACCGACAACACGAGCGACACCAACGACACCAGCGACACCGGCGACACCAGCGACACCAGCGACGCGAGCGACACCGGCGACACCAGCGACACCGGCGACACCAGCGTTGCGCAAACCCTCTGGCCCGTCACCCGCGTCCCCACGCCAGCCTCATGGCCCGACCTGCTCGCCGCAACCCCCTTTACCCCCTTCGCCGACCCCGACTCACTCAGCGTCTGGTCATACGAAGCCTGCGGACGTCGCCTCCCGCAAACCGCCGCCCAACTCGGAGAATTTGGCATCGGCAACGGCATCGCATTCGCCCTCATGGGTTACGCCTGCCCCCTCAACACCCTGCACGCCATGGTCGCCCCCGGATACGAACGCGACCCCTACTTCCGCGATACCAGCATCACACTCACCCTCGACGACGCCCCACTCACCCCAGACAAAGGCATCATCTACCGCCCCCGCGACGTCACCGGCATCGTCTTCACCTACGAGCCCCACACCAGCGGCGACGGAACCCTCGAACTCGCCACCATCACCTTCGCCGGCCCACAAGACTCCCCCTCCATCCGCCGCATCGTCATCGTTCGCAACGCCACCTCCTCCACCCTCACCAACCCCGCGCTCCGCTTCCGCGGCGTCAACCACACCACCAACCTCGGCACCCGCACCCTCGTCACCACCGCCGACCTCACCCCCTCGGTCACGGGCCACGCCACCACCCTCGCCCTCGGCCCTCTCCCCCCCGGCGAAACCCGCACCTTCCACGTCGCCTACGCCGTCGCAAACGCCACCACACCCCCTGACCCCGCCGCCGCCCTCGGCGACCCCGCCACCCTCGACCTCGACGACCTCGCGCCAGCGCAGCCTCTCACCTTCGCCCTCGACACCCCCGACCCCGCCGTCAACGCCATGGCAACCCACATCACCCAACTGCTGCTCGCCCAAACCTCTCTCTGCGGCGGCGTCTCGCCCATGTCGCGCTACACCCGCCTCTGGATGCGAGACACCGCCCCCGTCGCCCGCCTGCTCGCCCGCATCGGAGACGCACCCCGCGCCCGTGCCGCCCTGCGCGCCTACTACGACGCCGCATCATCCGCCGGTAACATTCGCAACAGCGTCACCTCGCGCTGCCCCACCCCGACGCAAACCCCCGACTGGCTCAACCTCGGCCCCCTCGCCAAACGCGAATCCGCCGAAGGCCCAACCCACCTCGCCCTCGCCCACCGCTGGGCCGCAGACATGCTCGGCGACGACGCACTCATCGACGACTACTACCCCTTTCTCCTCCACGCTTTGCGCGACCAGACCTTCGACACCGACGGAAGGCAAACCATGAGCGGCGACGAAACATGGCGCCTCGCCCTCTCACTCGCCACCGGCAAACCCCTCGAATACCCGTGGGAAGACACCGCATGGTCGGCCCAGTCCTCCTTCCTCATGCTCCCCGCCGCACGCCTCCTCGCAGAAGAAGCCACCCGCATCGGCGACGACGAAAACGCCGACGCTCTCAACCGCATCGCAACCCTCGCCGAATCCGCCCTCGCAACCCACTTCTTCGACGACACCCTCGGCACATGGCGCGCCTACCTCTTCATCGACGGCACAGAAAAAGGCCCCCCCTTCGAAGACATCAACCTCACCCCACTCTGGGTCGGCGCATGGCCCGAAGCATGGCCCGACATCGATCCACGCGCCCTCGATGCACTCGCCGGAACCCTCGACGCCCTCCTCCGCCCAGACGCCTTCCTCGTCTCGCCACCCGACCCCCGCTTCTCCGGACTACCCGGCATCACCATCATCGATGGCGCATTCACGGGCATGGTCCCGGGCATGCTCCTCCACAACCTCGCCCTCGTCGATCACCCCGCCGCCGAGCAAGCCTTCAACAACCTCGCAACCGCCGCCACCCCCTCCGGCGTCTTCGCCGAAATGCACGTCCTCGACGACCACTCCGCGCTTCAGATTCTCTACGACCCCACCGGTGCCGCCGCGAGCGACACCGCCGCACGCTTTCGCCCATGGGAAAGCGCCATCAACCTCGACGCCATGCTGCTCTACCTCTTCGGCTACGAACCCAACCTGCGCCAACGAACCCTTCGCTTCGCCCCCCGACTCCCCAATTTCTGGAACGACGCCACCCTTCGCGTCGCCATCGGCTCCGCACAACTCACCATCGATGTGCGCCGCACGCCAGCCCCGAGCGACGCCTCCGACGCCGAGGGTCAATTCATCATCCAGACCGATTTGACCTACGCACCCAACGCCGACAGCGACAGCGCCGCCACCCTCAATCAAAACACGCGCATCGACTTCGCAATCCCACTGCCGCCCAACGCCACCCTGCTCTCCGTCTCACGCGACGGCACCGCGCTCGACCTCGCCACCCTCCGCTTCATCGCCGGATTGCGCGGGGCAGGGCGCTACCAGCTTCCTCCGTTCGTCTGGGGCGACGACACCAGCGCACACACCATCACCGCACGCTTTGCCCCCACCGCCGAGCCGCGTTGACCCCCCCCCGGAAGAACAAATCCTTACTCGCCCGTTTCACCCAGCTTCGCATCGCCCTCGGGCTCATCAGGCTCTTCGGCCTGACCCGTGTTCACAAACTTCCACGCGTACTCGACCGGCACCTCCGTCCCCTGCACCGGCTGCGGAAACACCCACGTCAAAATCTCACCCCGAATACACTCCTCAACCTCCGGCAACTCCAGCGACGACGACGACAACCCCGCAAACGTCACCTGCCCCTCGCCCCCAATGATAAAAAACATCCGCACCTCGCCCTCGTTCTGCTCACCCTTCGTCAACGCATCCGCATAACACTTCTGTATGTCCCCGTGATTCGTATGAATCACGTTCGCCACCTGCGTCGCCTGCAACGGCTCCACCGCCCGCACCTCGCCCCCGCTCGCCGCCTGTTGCGGCCCCCCCACCACCCCCTCGTTCTCGCGCGTCACACGCGACGCACAACCCGTCAAACTCGCGCTCAATGCACCCGCCACCACCACCCACCCGCGTACCGCCAACTTCTTCGCGACCATCAAGATTCCTCGCCGCGGCACCGCTCAAGGCTTGCCGCACGACCCCCGTTCATGGTTATCGTCCGCCCCACACTAGCATCGACACGTCAGGAGAATCGAAAAAAATGCGCTTCTCGCACAAATTCTACACCCTCTTTGCCCTCGCAACGCTCGCCTTCGCCGGCTGCACCAAACTCGACGCACCCAAACCCGCCCAAGACGCCAACGCCGACGCCCAACCACAAGCCGCCGCAAACGCACCCACAGCCGAAGCCGCCGCACCCACACCAGCACCCACACCCGCACCTTCAGGAGCAGAACCCATGAACGCAAAAACCGGCGACACCGTCACCCTCCCTAACGGACTCAGCTACGTCGTCGTCAAAGAAGGCGAAGGCACCCTCCCCAACCGTGGCGAGCGCGTCCGCGTCCACTACACCGGCACCCTCGAAAACGGCACCAAGTTCGACAGCTCCCGCGACCGCGGCGACCCCTTCGAGTTCACCGTCGGTGTCGGCCAGGTCATCAAAGGTTGGGATATCGGCGTCGCCCTCATGAAGCCCGGCGCCATCTACAAATTCACCATCCCCGCCGACCTCGCCTACGGCAACCGCGCCGTCGGCGGCGTCATCCCCGCCAACTCGACACTCCTCTTCGAGGTCGAACGCCTGCCGTAATCCACCTCCGCTCTCAACGCCCCGCGCCGTGCTGCACCCCCCGTGAATTCCTCGTGGTGCGGCACGCGCCGCGCGCCAACCACCGAGGTCTCCATGCCCCGCTACAACGTCTCGACGCTCACCACGCGTCACACCCTCGCCACCCGCCTCTTCACCCTCGCGCTCCCCTGCGCCATCGCCACCCTCGCGCTCGCCACCGCCGCCTGCGGTGATGACGACGACGACGACACCGACACCGGCGAACCCGCGCGCCCCTACACCGAGGCCACCGCCGTCACCGCCCTCACCGACTACGCCACCCTCGCCTTCGAGGCCCACGACGCCGCCGCCTCCGCCGCCGCAACCCTCGCCTCCGCCA
>CAZXXB010000053.1:0-1388 GCA_964644185.1 uncultured Myxococcota bacterium | reverse complement strand
GCACCTTCGCCGCCAACCCACCCCTCCCCGGCGCGCTCGATACCGCCCGCACCGCCTACAAAGACGCCCGCGCCGCCTACGCCGCCGTCGAAGCCTTCCGCAACGTCGGTGGCCCCCTCGACACCGGATCAACCGCCGCCGACGAACGCATCAACACCTGGCCCATCACACCTCGCTACCTCGACGAAGTACCCGGCGCCCCCGGCGCAGGCATCGTCAACAACCCCGCGGCCCACCCCGACCTCTCACGCAACAAACTCGCCGCCCTCAACGGCGTCGGCGGCGTGCAAAACTTCGCCACAGGCTTCGGCGTCGTCGAGTTTCTCGCCTACGGCATCGACAACGAACCCGCGGGCCCCGGCAACCGCCCCGCCACCGACTTCTACTCCGACCAGAGCGCCACCCTCTCCAACGGATTCCGCCGCGCCACCCTCTTCAAAGAAGCCGCTGGACTCATCGCCGACGACCTCGCCGCCATTCGCGACGAGTGGCTCGAAGAGACCGAAGGCAACTACCGCGCAAACCTCGCCGCCGAAGCCACCGAGATCGCTCTCCCCCGCCTCTTCGACGGACTCGCAAAACTGCTCGACGAAGACCTCGGCACCAACCTCGTCGACAAACTCGTCGCCTCACGCAACGAAACCGCCGCCATTGCACCCTTCAGCGACACCACCGGCGCCATCCTCGCCGCGAATTTTCGCGCCGCCGCAAACGTCATAACCGGCGTCCGCAACGAGGGCGAGCCACTCACCCCCCTCGCGACCGTGATCGACGAGATTCTCGCAGATGAAACTGGCGACGACACCACCGTGCTCGCCGATGCCCTTCGCGCCGCAGCCGACCGCATCGGTACCGTTGACGAGACAACCCTCGCCGACACCGCCACCACAGACAACCTCACCGCCGCCGCCGACGCAGCCCGCGCTCTCGCCGCGCGACTGCGCCTCGCCGCCACACGAATTCGCTCAACGCTTGATCCGACGAGCCAATCAATCTAGTTTTGTCACGCTGAAGTCATCGGGTCTCAACCGAAGGGGAAAACCATGCGCAAGGTTCGCATCGCGGGCTTCACCGCGACTCGTATTCGTCTCGCCATCACCGCCACCGCCGCCGCGCTCGTAGTCGGCGCCATCACCCTCGCGACAGGCTCCGCCGCCCCCGCCAACGCCCACGTCGGCGACGAGGGCGTCGTCATCAAACTCGCCACCGTCGCACCCGACGGCAGCCCATGGGCCGCCGGCCTGCAAGAGTTCAAAAAACTCGTCGAGACCGAAGCCAAAGGCAAGGTCAAGGTCAAGCTCTTCCTGGGCGGCACCCTCGGCGACGAAAACGAAACCATGCTCGCCACCAACGGCCCGATCCGGCAGGTGGTCCCCGTCGATGTGCGC
>CAZXXB010000052.1:10170-18045 GCA_964644185.1 uncultured Myxococcota bacterium | reverse complement strand
TCACGGTTCATCCCCACGGGTGTGGGGAGTGCTCTTCGAAACTACTACGGTTTTTCGCTCTCGTCACCCTCGAAGTGTAGTACCTCCTGCGCATCTGTTTCGTCGGGGGTGTCGGTTTTCTTCTTTTTCGGGGACTTACGGGTCAGCTCAGGTGGGAATTTGACAGGGAATCTCTCTGCCGGTTTGCGCACGAGGTAGAGGCCATCGTTGTCGATGATTTCACGGGTTGGTATGCCGTGCACTTGAACGCGAAAGCCCTGTTCGGTGGGCCATGAGTAGATAAGTGTTGCGGAACCTTCGCGTATTCGCTCGACGCATTTCTTCCAGAGTGCTTCACGAACAAGTGCCGAAACGTGGCCGAGAAACACGCCAGATTTCGGTTCCATCAACCAACGCGAGAGTTCGCCTTTGAGCGACTGAGGTGCGCCTTCGAGGATGAGAACGATCATGGCTCGCCTCGGCCATCGTTGAGACTCGTCTCTGGCAGCGGGTGGTCGTCGTCGGTGGGAGGAGGCGGCGAGTCGGGGGCGGGTGCGGGAGAGGCCAAGTCTTCGAGGAGCCAATCGCCGAATGACGATTCGGGTTGCTGGGGTGTTTTACGCGCACTCGCCTGCCGAGTGGATTTCGGAAGTTCTGAAGGTGGCGCATCATCCGCGTAGTTCTTGCTGCCCGCATCATCGTCACCGTTCGGGTTCCATAGCAAACCGTCGCTATCAACATCGGCGTCAAAGATACCGATGGCTCGCTCAACGTCTTCGTTGTCGATTGTGAGAAGCGAGTCGAGGTCGGCGACGACACGCTTGAGAAATTGCTGTTCGAGCGCGCGCTGCCGAAAGACGAGGCGGATGTCTTTTTCCATGCCGCGAGCGTCGGTGGAGAGTTTGTAGCGGGCGCAGACCTCGAATGCGACGGGAATGATGAGTTCGGTGCGGTAGAGGTCTGAGACGTCGTAGACGAATGAGAGGAGCTTGCCGGTGTGGATGAAGCCGAGGGCGGTTGAGTATCCGGCAGAGACGATTGCGCAGTGGCAGAGGCCGTTTAGACATGCGGCGGCGGATGAGATGGCCTGGTTGACGCGGTCGGCGCGGTCCCATTGGCCACGGTCGTAGAGTCTTCCGCGCCATGGGACACCGAAATCGCGGCTGGCGGCTTGGTAGGCTTCGCGAACGCGGACGCCTTCTCGCCCGCGAAGCTGCTCGATGGTGAGGCCCGCGGGGATGTCTTCGGCGAAGCGCATCTCGTACATGCGGTAGACGACGGCGGCGCGCAGGTGAGGGTCGGCGTGCAATTGTGCTTGCCGAAGAAAGCGTACGGAGGAGCGGGTTTCGCCCATGCCTTGACCGTACACGCGAGTGCCTCCGTCGGCGACCCAGAGGACAGTGCAGCCGGCGTCGGCGAGGGTTTTCATCGCGGCGTGAGTGATGGTTGTGCCGGGGCCGAGCATGACGAGCGCGAGTGCGGCGGCGGGCAGGTGGGTTTCGCCGTGGATGTCGAAGATGGCGATTGCGGAGGTATCTTGCTCGACGCGGGCGTGCTCGAAGTAGACGTAGGAGAGTGAGTCGCGGAGCTTGGGTAGCTCGCGCAGGTTCGTTCGGGTCATGGGTGGCCTCCACGATGCAAACGCCGGTCTATACGCAATGCGCGCAACACCAGTGTGCCGTTTGACGTGAAGAGCGCAAGGAAATGCACGGAGACGGGTAGAAATGATCCCCGCGTGTGCGGGGAGATTTGGGTAACGAGATTGGGGTGACGGCGTCAGCGAGGCCGAGCACCCCGTCGCAAGTATTCAGGAGTCAGAGAAAGAAGCCGGGGGCTACCCCCGCATGAGGCTGAGCAGGCCGAAGCCGAAGGCTTTGCCGCGTCCGATGCCTTTTGGAAGCGAGTCGGCGAGCAACGCCGGGTCGCGCACGAGAGCAGAGCCATCGAACAGGACGGACCAGTAGGTAAGCGGTTCGCTGGCCTGCCCTGCCTTCGACCACGACTTTACGAAGCCTTCGTCGGTCGCGCGGCAATCAAGCCCCGGGTCAGCCTCGTCGAAGAAATCGAACGACGACGTGTCGGTGCGAGTGAGTTCGAGGCCACACTCGGTCGCTTTGCGCGCCATCCACGCGATGGCTTGAGCCTCGTTGCGCACGGCTCTTACGGGCTTTGGCAAGGGGTTTCCGTCTTTGTCTTTGCGGGCCAGACGAACCGGGTTGGCACGCAGGCGAAAACGAAGTCGCTGACCTTCGGTGAACTTCGGATCGTACAGTTTGGTCTGCGCCAACTCGTCGCCGACTTCGAACCCGAGCGCGGCTTGGACGCGGTCGGTGCGCCAGTTGGGCTCACGTTCGCTTTGAACGAGAAGCGCGGCAACCGGCACGCCATCGACGACGTTGCTGCGCGCGCCCTGCGGTTCGAGGCGCCACAACACGCGACCGCCACCGTAAGGGGCATCGGGTGGAAACCCTTTGAGGATCGCCTGATGCAGCGCGTACGGGTCGGCGACGAGCCGTGAGGCGACGTAGCGGTTTGTGAGGGGAAGCAGAATGCGGCTGAGATACATCATGCCTCCTCGTTTGCGGGCTGGGTGAGCAACTCAGGCTCGTCGACGTCGTCGGAGTCGTTGCCAGCCCGCGACGCGCCCCGCGAGGGGATGGTGACGCTCGACAATTCGACTTTCCGCACCCAGAACTTACGCGCGCCAATACCGAATGACAGCGGCACGTCTTGCCGGGTTTGCACCAGGCTATTGCCGTCGGGTTCGCTGAAGCGGGCGCGTTCGATAACGGTTTGAAGTCGAAGTGATTCGCGACTCTCGGTCAATTGTGACCTGACCATGGTCCGATAACGGCGACTCGTGAGCGCACCGGCGTCGCGCGCGGATGCGTCAAGCAGCCACGCCTGCGCTGCGAGTGCGGCTTCGAGGGTGATCCCGATGGCCAATCCACTATCGGCAGGAAATCGAACCGGCACGCTGGGTGGGCAAGCTTTGCGCCCCAGCGCGAGTGGCCAGACAGGGTTCGCAAGCGCATCGTTCAAGCGTCGCAAAAGGTCTTCATTTTCCGATTCGAGACCGACGAGGAACGCCGCATCATGCAAGTAGTAACGGTTCGACAAGACCGTTTCTGGTGCCTTTTTCGCGGTGCCGAAATAGTGCTCTCGCATGAGAATTTGAGCGGTGTGGTAGTCGAGCATCATGGTGCCGGGAGCGTCTACTCTCACGCCCATCCGCAGCGTTTGCGTGCGACCGAGCCACGCCTCGACCGGCTTTGAGAGAAAATCGGCGTCCGCATCCGAGATCGGAAGCGGTCGTTCAGGGTTGCGCTCATTGAATTGCGTGACGGTCTCGGCGCGCTCGGCCCCGAGGGCGGCGCAAAGCAACCCGATGATGCCGCTTTTCGTTGGCTCGCGCTCGGTATCGCGCTCTTTGAAGCGGCTGTGCGAACCCCACGACTGAATGGGTGCCACGCAGCGCAATAGCAGCGTATGAACCGCCGTCATGCTGCGCGCTCCGTCAGTTTGAGACTCACGTTCGCAATGAGGTCGGAAAGGCTGCCGGTGTTGGTGTCGCTGGCGGCAAGTACGAAGTCGCCCGTAGGCTTCGACCCATCGCCATACATGCGCGTGATCTGCTCGAAGTGATCCTTGAGCTTCGCAACCGACTGCTGAATAACATCGCTATCCGGTTTCGGGCGTACAGGCTCGACGAACGCGTTGGCGAGATTCCATGGCTCACCGTTCTCACGGACGATGACGCGGACGTAGCTTGGCGGGTTGCGGGCGGCGAACGAATTTTGCTTGCCCGTCGGCACGGCGCATACGGCGGCCTCAATGTAAGCCTTGACGGTTTTCTCGGCCAGGTCAGCGTTGCCCTTGAGGTTCTTGCGAAGCAGGTCGTAGTCGATCACCGAATAGCGGTAGTAGCAGGCAGAGTTGAATTCGATGGTACCGACCATGTCGGCACCGGCGTTGTCGTCGGGCTTCAGGTCGTCAACAGCGGTGTAGTAGTCGAACTCTTGCTTGATCTCGGTGGTGCTGAGGGCGTGCGCGACCTGGCAAGCAGCGTTGATGTTGTGGGCCGGCAGGTCAGCCAGCATGCGCCCGAAGAGCGCAATGTCGGGCGAGTGAATGCCGTCCGCAGCGCGAGCGAAGACTTTGCCGAACGCCTTCGAGAAGTCACCGCCGCCATCGCCTTTCGCCGCCTTTTTTGCCTTGCCCTCGACAGGCTCGACGGCGGTCTTTAGCGATGCCCAATGCGTGTCGACGAGCTCGGCGATGCCTGCAATCTCATTCATCGCAACGAAGAGCAGGTACTGGCTCTTCACATCGTCGCCTACTTTCTTGCTTTCGCTCGACAACCCCACTGAGGTCAGTGCGGCGTTGACGATCTGCCCCGCCGCCCCATCGGCACGATGATCCGCCGCGAGACGCTGAACCACCGCATCGACGAGTCTCTTCGTACGAAGCGAATGGGTTGCAGGGTCAGCGAGCAGACCGTGTGCTTGCACGTATGTGCGCGCGGCGCGCTTAAGGCATTGGCTCGAAATGCGGGCGCGACGGTATCCACCGAAGCGGGCGTCTTTGGGTGAGCCGGTGTCGTCACGATTGAGATTCGAAGGTGCGAAATTCTGAAGGATGTGGAGTTCGATGATCATGCTGTTTCTCCGTGGTCAAAAAAGTTGTCAGTCGTCTTTGTTGGATTTGCTTTGGGTTGTGTCGCCACCGCGCCAGAAATGCTGCGCCCATCTCAACTGGACGGTGCTGCCGTGTGCGTTGGGCTCCGCGTCCCACAAGAGCAGGTCGTAAGTGAGTCCGGAGTAATCGAGCGCAGTGCCGTCGTCTTTCGCCGCGTGGGCCATTTTGGCGAAATGGCGAAGATGCTCACCGACCTCGCTACGGTCGGCACTGAGCATGGCCTCGAAGCGTTTGCAGAGCGAAGCACCGGGGTCGTCGCTCGACGGATACGCTCCGAGCCGTGCGTGCACGAGGTTGCGGTAGGCCGCGCCGACATCCAAATCGTGTGGTTGTTTGCCCTTGCGATGCTTTTGGTGAATCGCCCACGTCGAGGCAACCAGCAGCAACGTGTCAATCTCTCTCGTATTGAAATCGTCTCCGAGAAACGCTTGCAGGTACTTGACCGCGTAGGGTGCTTCCGCGGCGGATTTGCCGGCGGCCCGGGCGAGTTCAGCACGCATGGCGCGTGCTGTCGCACTGTCAGAGTTCTCTCTCTCGAGCGCGTTCTGATAGCGCTCAAGCATTGAAACAAAGCCCTTGACATTCATCGTTGTTCGCCTCCTGTGCTCTGCTCGCTTTCCATCGCTGATTGTTCATCACTACGAATGCGATGAAGCCCGTGTTTTCTCAGTTCGGAATTCAGGCTACGCTGACCGTCGGCGACGGCACGACCCTCTCGTGGGGCACGACCTGTAAGCCACCCACTCGCAAGCCCAAATGCGCGCCGCGCGTCATCGCCAACAACGGACTTCCACTCAGCGATGACTGCCTCAAGCATGACGGCATCAGTTCCCGCGTCGGCGATGCGCCGCATGAAAGGCGCGAAGCGACCGCCGAGCGACGACCAGTACTCGCGGGTCGCCTGTTCGCGATACTTGGCTTCCAACTTCCTGCCCCTCATGTCGTTCGAAGGCTTCGGCCGTCCAAGTATCTCAAACAATTCAGACGTGGCACGGTGCAGCGAGTCCTCGCCGCGTTCGGCGCACTCGGTTGCCGTCCTGATTATGCTGGCAACGACGGAATTATTGAGGGCTTCGACGGGCACAGGTAGTTGCTCGCGAGCGGCCATCAATGGCTTGGCCTGATCTCTCGCCAACCCGTAGGTTTCAATTCTGACCATCGTTGAACCGTCTTCAACGTCGCGCGCAAACAACACCGCCTTTGGTATCAATCCAATCGCAGAACTTCCGCCCTCATGGAGAGAAGGCAAGAACGTGTGGGCATCACGCCATAACGATCTGGACGCGTCGATTGAAATAGGCCTCGATCGTTCTTTACCCTTAACTTGAACAAAAAACGGGTGTGAACCAGACCACTGTTCTGGAAATTCGTCATCTTGCGCAATATAGGCACCAGTCACCAAAAGCCGTGACGAGTTGCTTTCGAGTGTGTGAACGCCGACAAGTCGCACAGCACGAGGTGTCCATGTCAGATAGTCGTAAATGCCGCGACAATGTCGATTCGCGACACCGATTCGTGATTCCATCTCCCATGCCACGATTCCTCGATCCGACTCAGGATAAACTTCCAATGGCACGAGATTGGCCATCAAAGTCCTGAACAGGGTTTCGTGCTTGACAAGATTGATGGCCCCTTTTGCAAATACGCCATCGCGGCTATTGGGGTGCTGACCTAACGTTGTTTCCGGTTGGTTGCCGCCGCCTAGTGCGAATGCCTGTAGTTGCAGCAGTCGCCGCAACGCTTCGGCAGCCTCAATTTCGTCAGATCGGGCCCATTCGAAGAGAACGCTATCTCGCGCTGTACTTTCGGTTGAAAGTTTTGAAACCTGCTTGAAGAGTTGCTCGGTGGCTTCCGGGACCTCTGACGGCGCCTCCAAACCTTTCTTTTTCTTTGTGCCGGTATCAACGGAATCAAGCCCGGCGCGCTGATAGAATGGATACTTCGGGTGGAACAAAAAGAAGCGATCTCGCCACGCGGCTGCGTATTCATCGATGCGACGGCAATCGAATCGGCCACGCTGGCAAATCGACCGCCAGCCAAGCTCGCCGTTCAGATTCTCCTCGCTTTCGTCGTCATAGACGCGGTACAGAATCGCCAACAGTAGCTGAAATACGGCTGCTGTTCTAAGCGGTGACTCGTCCCGCAACTCTAAGATGTCGTGAGAGAGTATGAGAGCATCGCGCAGACCCAGCATGGAGCGCTCACCATTCAATAGGACAACCGGAATCCATGGTTCGACCCATAGGTCGAACGCCCTCTCAGAACGGCTAACGGGTTGACGTGTGACCATTTTCTGTAATCCGAATTCCTGTGTTCCAGTCGAGGAGAACCTCAACCTGTGTTTTCTCTGCAAGACGCATCAAGCCAAGTTCAGTATCTACCTCGTCCAGCCTTACCAGGATAAGTGCGTCAACCCCCAAAGGTAATTGTGGAAAGTGCGTTACAGTGGGCGCTGACTGCGCAAGCAGAGCCTTCAGATGTTGATTTAGTGGATACTGGCACGACGAAAGGCGAAGCGCCTTGATCAGCGCCCTCCGAGCATCCTTCGCAAGCAGGTTATCGACCTCACACTCGGTTCTCTCTGCATCGAAGAGCCGTACGCGCCTGTCGTCAATCCGCTCGGCAAACGCGAGCACTTTCGTCGGGCGGTGCTGCCGCGTCTTTGCTTTCCAGAATGTTTCCTCACCGTGTTCGTCGAGTATCGGATTCGCGGCGGCGCGACTCACGATGCTTATCGTTGGCTCACGTACCATTCTTCGCTCCGCGTCTCGACGAGATTCGTCTTTTGCGCCTACCTCTGTCAAGCTTTTTTCTCTCCACCGGCCTTCGGTACCTTCACCATCGTTGCCCGGCCACTTGCCGCCGTAGACGTCGTCGACGAAAAGCGGGAGGTCGCGCGGCAGGTGCACCTCGCTCCGGTCAAGAAACACCCGCCACGATGCAATGAGAATGCTCTCGTCGTACACCCGTGCTTTGCTCAGGTTCGGCCCCTTCTCCAGCGCGGAGATGCGGTCTTCATCATACGCGGCAAACCAGACAAATTCTGGTGTCGCGACTTCGGCGGGGCGCCCAGCTACCGCATGCCGATGCAGGCGCCCCATGCGTTGCAGCATAAGGTCTGCCGGGGCGAGTTCGGAGAACATCACGTCGAAGTCAATGTCGAGACTCTGCTCGACGACCTGGGTCGCGATCAAAAGC
>CAZXXB010000052.1:7116-10160 GCA_964644185.1 uncultured Myxococcota bacterium | reverse complement strand
TTGATCAACCGCACGCGGTAGACCATCGGACGTCTTGCCAAACCAATTCTTGACGAGACTCTCTTTCTGAAGCCGCCACTGCGCCGGAAAACGCGCATGGTAGAGCATCACGTTTTCTTCGGTCCATTCGGGCATGACTTCTCGCACACGAAGATAGAGGTCTTGCGCTTTCCGGACGGTGTTGACGATCACGCACGCGCTCACCCCCGCTGCGACCCTCGTTCGGATTGCATCGACGACTGGTTCGAGATCATCTGGTACACTCAGGCGCAAAGGCGTCAACTTCACGACCGAGTGCTTCAGCGAGCCCCAGTCAATCGCGACGGGTTGCCGGTGCGAGTCTGCACCGCGTGTCACACTTGCGATAGCCGGGTATGGATACGTGCGGTCTTGCGGCCACGAAGGTTTGGAACCGGCGAACGCCTCGGCGAACTCGACGCGTTTTTGTGCCGGCAGTGTCGCGGAGAGCAAAATGACATGACAACCGAGCGCGCTAAGCCATTCGAGCAGCCGCTTGATGAGTGTATCGGTGTAGGCCTCGTAGGCGTGGACCTCGTCGAAGATGACGACCTTCGGGGCAAGGGCAAACAAGCGTAGAAAGAAGTGCTTGACAGGTAAGACCGAAAGCAGGGCCTGATCAATCGTTCCGACCGCGTTGTCAGCGAGCCAACCGCGCTTACGCGTGAACCAGTCACTCGCGCGGACTTGCCCAAGTTCCGAGCCTTCCGCATCGTCGTAGACAGCCTCGATTGCTGGAGAGTTGCGCTCAAATTCTCGTATCGCAACACTCTTTCGTCGCAGTTCCACGTACGCCTCAGAAAACTCGGCAGCGCCATGCGTGAGGTGAAGCTCTGTCTCTTCCACTGCCCCCTGAAGAAAGGTCGTCATCCTCTCGAAGAGCTGGTTGCTTGTCGCCTGGGTCGGTAACGCGAAGTACATGCCGGCGCTTAGTCCGGCAGCCTCAAGGCGCGCGAAGTGAAGCAGCGCGGCCTCGGTCTTACCGATCCCCATCGGGGCTTCGATGATCGTGAGCGTGGGGGCTTCTGGGAGGTCGAGGCGCTCTACCGCCTGCTGGAGAGCATTTATCTGCCATTTGGGGAACAACGCTGCGAAGGTCGTGGCTGAGATTCGACAGTGCCCGCGATTCGACATGCCCACGTTTTTCAACGCGGAGCGCGCGCGGCAAAGCGCGTCTTGTCGATACTCTGACAAATCGATGCGAGCGCGGTCATTCCCCTCTGGCGGAAAATAAAGCCGAAACGAGCCCACATCTGAACCCAGCCAATCGCAAAGAGTGGTGAAGCCCATCAGGGCGGCAAGCCATCCGTTACGTTGTTCGACGTCGGCGCGACGTGAGCGACTGTCAACGCCCTTGTAGGCGGCCGCGCGAAACAACTGGGCAAGTCCGTTGCGGGCGCAGAAGAGGTCGGCGAGCTTGCCGAGGGCGGCGTGGCGTGACTGAGCCCAGCACTCGCCTCCAGTTCCGTGATCGGGAGGGCTTTGGACGTTGCCGTGATGCGCCCCAGTCGCCATCGCGATGTCTCTTGCAAGTGCGCACCCCGCTGGGCGCGCAGGCAATCCTTCGCAAAACTCCCTCTTAAGCCAATCTTGCAACGCTGCGACGGTGACCCTGGAGTGATTCGTCTCCGCACCCTTGACCTCCCGCTCTGACCAACAAGCGGACCAGAGTGCTGGAACCTTCATTTGAAACCCGGGCGATATTTTTCCGACATCGTGAGCCGAGACGAGAAACGCGAGCGCCGCCGCGACGGATGAAGCATCAACGGCAGGTCCAAACGGGCCAGCCATGAGCTTCACCATGGGAGCACTAGCGCAGGTGGTCAGGTACGCCTCAGCAACACAGCCAACGTCAATCATGTGCAGCAGGGCCGGGTGCCAACGCAGCTCCTCGCCGGACCGTCCGTTGGTCTTTCCCCAGAATTTGAGCAGCGTTTCGAGTTCCATTGTGCGCGTATCCTGCCTCAGGTGACGGAGCGATGCACCGACGCATTGCGTTGTCTGTGGCCCGATCCAGAACCAGAAGCCGTCGATTGACACCCCGCGGCGACAGAATATGTCTCGCGCGAGCGGCAAGAGATCAGATTGACTTGAACGAGGGGCTTTTCAACGGCGGGGATTGCGATTTGAGAGTATTGCACTGACACTCAAACGCGCGTGGCACGTGTCGCAAATTGGTATTGGGCACGAGGCGTCACTCGACCCTGATGATTTCTTCACGCCAGCTCGTGCCACCTCGATTGTCACGAATGACGGCCCAGAGCGAGACGGTTACGTCGGCATCCGGGGCGCGCCACACGGTGTCGGTGAAGGGTTCTGTTTCGTCGCTTGATCTTCCGGTGCGACGTGAGGCGAATTCACCTGCGGTTGCGTACCAGCTCACGCTAATGGCCTCGCGGCGAGCTTCGAGCAGACCCGTTGTGCCGCGTGCGAGGAAGCGTTCTGCCCCGGTACAGCGAGTGGGCTTTTCGCAATCGACGGTGCAGGTTTCGATCGTCTCATCAACGTCGCAGATGGCGTCGCCGCACTCTGCACCTGCAGGACACTGCACCCATGCAGCACGAATGGTGACCTCGGTGTTTTGTGAGACGACTACCAAGCCATCGGCTACGACCACGTTGTCGCCTTTGAAGAGCAATGCGTCGATGATCGGATTGCGATTGGGCTGGTACCGCGCGCGATATTCGGCGGCGACTGATTGAGTCGCGCCCGCGAGTCCGCAGTCGAGACGCACCTCAAAGAGTGACATCGCTGCATTGTTGAGCCGCGCGAGTACGGGTGCGTAGTAGCCGCCGGTCTGGTCGGGGTCGACTGGACGACCTGCGCTCGCGCCATCTTCTGCGGGAGGAAGTTCGGGGCCGAAGAGACGGCAGGCGTCGGCGGGAATTTGCGTACGGACAGAGGTTCCGCTGTCGATAGGGTCAAGTGCGTCGGGCTCGGCGTCAATGCAGCGGCTGTTGACGGGACGCAGTTCGCGGAGAGGGCGGGGAAGGACGCACCATGCCCATTGCAGCAGGGGTTCGCCA
>CAZXXB010000052.1:3753-7092 GCA_964644185.1 uncultured Myxococcota bacterium | reverse complement strand
GCGCAGGCGTACATCGTCGCCCGGTAGCGCCTCGGAGGGCGTGGTGGTGATGGCGATGACGCGCGGCTCGGTAACGAGTGCGGCGTCGCTTGCAAGCTCGGGTACGCAAGCGGTGGTCGCGACGCAAAAAGCAATGGATGGCGTAAGCGCAGCGACGTGACGCAGACAGTTGGCGATACGGTTGCGGGTTAGAATGTCCATTGCACACCCATCATGGGGAGGACGGGCAGACTTGTGATGCTACCACGCCGCGAGAAGTCTGGTGAAAAGACGAACTCTTCAGAGTTTTCCTGGTTCCAGACATTTTGGACTTCGAGATAGATGCTGAGACCATGTCGATCGAATGTGAATTCTTTGGCCGCGCGTAGATCGAGTTGGACGAAGATTGGCAAGCGGTCGCTGTTCTGGTCACCAAAGACGGGTTGAAATCGGTCGCGTCGGGCGTCGAAGTAGGCACCGATGACGGGCGTACGCGGAAACCCGGTAGAGAGGCGAAGGCGCGTGCCAACCGAAAACCCCAGCGGAAGTTCGTAGCTTGCAAAGGCGGAGAGTGCGTGTCGCTGATCGAGGTTGAATGGAAGCCACTCGGCGCGGCGATTGAAGCGTCGCTCTGCGACGCTGAATGTGTAAGAGAGCCACCACGAGAACCCGCGCCATGCTTTTTGTCGGAACATCACCTGACCACCATACGCACGTCCATCGCCGGAAGGGACGAGTGCCTTCGCGAGCGCCGGTGTCTCAGTCGAGGACCGGACAGAGAGGTCGGAAGAGAGCTTGAGGTAAGCGGTGATTTCAACGGTGAGGAGATCGGCAATCGAAAAATCTGCACCAGCGACGACGTGAACACCCTGAGATGTTGGAAGCGCTGGGTTGCCGAACACGGCGGAGAGGTCTGATGCGTCGGGCGGCTGATGGTAGAGCCCGGTAGCTGCGCGAAGCGCGACCCAGTGGGCAGCACGATAGCGAAGGGCGAAGCGCGGCTCGGCGGCGAAGTTCTGCGCGTAGAGGCCGGGCGTCGGAGCCTCTGGGTTGCGGGGGACTCGCTGACTGACGTAGCGGACGTAGGGGTCGAGACGTATGCCGGGCATGATGTCGAGGCGATCATTTGCGGTGCGGAAGACGAGTTGCGCGTACGGGGCAATGCCGATGTCGGTGGATTTCCAGTTGTCGTTGCCAATCTGATCGGGGGCGGGTTGACCAAAGATGCGCAGGTCGCCGATGCGAGATGGCAGGCCAATCGACCCGACCTGCGCGAGAGTCGCGTGGCGTACCTCAGCGTCGATGCCGATTTCAATGGTGAGTTCGCGTAGCAACTTTGCGCGGTGCCCAGCACGCACGCCGGCGAGTACTGCATGGGTATCGAGATTGCCGCCCGTAGCGCCAAGCAGTTCTTCTCGCAGCGATTGATCCGCACCGCCGAACAACGTGAGCCATGTCGCGCTTCCGGTTGTGGATTCGCTGCGGTAGCGCAACCATGTTCGCTGGAAATTGAGGCTGCGGGTGTCACGAGACGAGAGGGCCGGGTCGTCGTTGGGTACGCCGCGCTGGTAGCTATCGAACCCCAACATGCCAACGAGTTCGAACGATTCGCGACTTGAAGGGGCAAATCGAACTCGAAGCTGGCCATCGCGGTACTGGGCGAGAGGCGCGAACGATTGATCCTCTTCGGGGATGACCGATTTCGCCCATAGGTCGTAGTATGAGTAGCGAGCCGAGGCCGCGACGCGCCAATGTTCAGCAACCGAAGCGCTCACCATCGCCGCACCGTCGAGAGAGTCGGCGCTGACGCTGCCCTGCACAGTGCGCGAGGCCGGCACCTCTGTATTGACGGCGATAATGCCACCGATTGCGCGGCCCCACGAGGCCGCCTGTCCACCGGGGATGAACTCAACCGAGGTGACGAACTCGGGCTGAATGACGGTACGCCAGCCGCCCTCGTGGTAGAGACGGGGTATCGGTACGCCGTCAACGTAGACGCGTGACTCGCCAGGCGCGGAGCCCCAGATGACGAGTTGTCCAGAGCCGACGGTACTTCGAGCAACGCCGGGTAGTGCCTCGACAACGCGCACGACGTCGCCAGAAATTCCGGGCACCTTCTTGGCTTCTTCGACACGTACTTCGGTTGACGCGACTTGCCGGATCGATGGCGGAGCGACGACGACGACTTCGAGGTCATCTTCTTCGATATCTTCGTCGTCGGGGGGCGGCGGTGGCGTGATTTCGTAAACGACTTCGAGGCGCTCACCAGCGCTGAGTTGCTCGGTAGTGCGCCGCGGTGTCGTGCCTGTTTTTGAGAGCGAGACCGTGACGGGCGAGGCGGGCAACTCGTTGAACGCGAAGAGTCCATCGGAGCCTGTCTCGACGGTGCGCGGGGCATCAAGGGCGGGCGAGTCAATTCGAACGAGTACCTCGGGTGCCGGGGCTTTTGAGACGGCGTCGCGGACTAGTCCGGCGAGCGAGGCGAATTTCGGCTTGATGACTTCGAGCTTGAATTCGTAGCGGTAGAGAATTCGGATTGCCGAAGGCGACCCGTCGACTTCAGCGGGCGCAAACTTGAACTGTCTTGCCGCTGCAACGGCGGCGGTGTCGAATGCTTCACCGGCAGATTCAACTACCGTGACGTCGGCGACGTTGCCGTCGATGGCGATGAGCAGGCGCAGCGTGACCGCGGCAGAACGGCCTTCGGCTTTCTCAGCCTCGGGGTATGATGCCTCGACGAACGTTTCGAGCACAGGGGGTTTTGTGAGTGTGGGTTGCGCCTGTGCGGCGGTGATCGCGAGAAGCGACGCCGCGAGTGCAATGCAGAGAAATGTTGGGCGCGGTTTCATTCGATGCGTCGAAGGTCTGGGTCGGGTGTTGAGACTCGGTTGTAGCTGGGTCACTAGAGTGTGAAGCGGATGGCGATGGTGAAGCGCGCGGCAATGGCTTTTCCGCAACGGCGAGCGGGTTGAAACCGTGCCTGACGCAAGGCCTGCACGGCAGAGTCGTCAAGCTCTGGGTGGAGGGGTTGCAAGACTTTGACTTCGGCGGGCAGACCATCTTCGCCGACGGTGACTTCGAGTCGCACCTTGCCCTGCACGCCGGCGTCGCGGGCGGCGTCGGTGTATTGAGGCTGGTCGAGTGACGCGACCTGGGGCTTTGAAGTCTCTTCAGAGCAGCCGTCGCCCCCAGCCGTCTTTGCAGGCGCTTCTTCGAGTCGTTTGGGTGCGGCTTGGCGTTTTGGCTTTTGCGCGGGGTCCGCGTCAGGGTCGCCGAGCGGTACAGCGACACCACCCAGGCCGGGACCGCCCGTCATCGCGACACCGAAATCTGGAACCTCGGCGGCTGCTGGCGGGGGCG
>CAZXXB010000052.1:927-3697 GCA_964644185.1 uncultured Myxococcota bacterium | reverse complement strand
TTTGGTGGCGGGGGAGCTGCGGGTTCTGGTTCGGGTGGCGGGGGCGGTGGCTCTTCAGCGGGCGGCGGGGGGGGCGGCTCAATGTCGCGCATGGTGACGCGAATCGGTGCGTCGTGCGAGCGTTCAGGCACGAGTGCGATACCGAAACCCAGCGCGAGGTGGGCGAGTAGCGAAAACGCGATGGCGAGTCTGCGAGCGGTGCGCTTCATCGATTCAGGGGTTGGTGGCGGTGCGCTTATCAACGTTGACGGCGAAGCTGTGGATACCGGCGGTGCGGGCTAAATCCATGACATGCATGACGACACCGTGAGGGGCTTCTTTGTCGGCGGTGACGATGAGGGTGAGATCGCTCGCCGCTTTGGCGGCTTTTGCCAACTCGACGGCGAGTGCGGTGTCGTCAGGCACGGGCTTCTGATTGAAAAAGAGAGCTTTGTCTTTTGTGATGGTGACGGCGGCGAGCGACGATGCACTGCCGTCTGAATTGGCGGTATTTGGCAGCGATACTTTGAGGCTTTGCGAGGCGATGTATGTTGCGCTGACCATCATGATGACGAGCAGCACGAGCACTACGTCGACCATGGGTGTGACGTTGATGCCGACGATCATTCCGGGCTTGCCGCCCGATGATGTGGTTCCAGCCATGGGGTCGTTCTCCGTGTCGGGGTTGAGTAACGGCGCAGGACGTTCTCGCGTCGTGATCAATCGAGCGGCAGGTCGTCGCCAGACTTACCGGTGGCGTGTGCGTTGCGCTCGTGTACTTCCATCCACGCGACGAGAATCTTGGCGATGGCGCGAGCGTTGGTTTCAATGTCACTCGACCATTTCTGCGCGTAGTTGAACGCCACGACGGCTGGGATGGCGACGAAGATGCCGACGCCAGTTGCGACAAGTGCCTCGGCGATACCGGCCATGACGTTGCCCATCGCAGACTGGTCACCCTTGCCGAGCCAGGAGAACGCCTCAATGACGCCGAGAACGGTTCCGAATAGGCCGATAAATGGAGCGTTGTTGCCGAGCGTTCCGAGCAAGGTCATGCCGCGGTCGAGATCGTCACGGTCTGAACCTAAAGCACCTTCAACGGCTTGTTCGAACGCATTTGCGCCACCTGAGCGGAAAGCGAGCGCCTGTTGAAGCACTCGACCCTCAATTGAGGGGTTGGTCGTGACAGCACCCCAGACGGCGCGGTCGTCTTTGCCTCGAATCGCGGCGAGGACATCGTCGCGAAGTCTCTTTCCGCCGAATCCATTGCGGCGAAAGAAGACGATTCGCTCAACAATTGCCGCGACCGAGACCACACTGAGAATGAGAAGCAGGTAAAGCACCCAGGTGCTTCCGAGCAGAGCAACTTTCACAAGATATTCGGTCAACATGTCGTTTTGCCTCGTTATCGTGCGCGTAGATCGTAGATAGTGGTTCGCCGTGCATGACGGTCAGGGTGTGTCTGAGAGGGGGAACCGGACGGTCGCGAGGTAGATCGGTGCACCCGCGTTGCCGTTGGCTTGAATCGCGTTAAGTTGCCCCGCGAGCTGGTTTACCTGCCGAAAGGCAAATGTTCCGTCGCGGTTATCCACGCGATGAAATTCGGTGAGTACGAAACGAGCACCGGTGGTTTGGCAGGCGTCGAACAGATTCGCGTAGACCTGATAGGCCCCGGAGGCTGGGGCTTCTTGCCAGACGAATGATTCGCTGTTGCGCCCGTCGATTTGGCACTCGGCGTTCGAGTCGCGAACGAGGCGACCGATGGCGGGGTCGGCGAGCACGTCGGGGGTGATCGAGGCCGCGTCGCTGGGCTTGATGGCGGCCGACGGCGAACGTGAATCGACACGTTTTAGCCTGTCGGTGAGCAAGACGAGGTCAATGTCGCTGTCGGTATCCCAAGTGAGGGTGACGGCGGCGGCGGGTGGTGGGCTCGTAGTGTCGCAGGCATTGAGGTTGTCTGGACTTGCCTCGTCGGCGAGGCAGATATCGAGGTCAAAGGGTTGACCTGCCTCGCCAGATGAATCGAGCGCGGCGAATCGCAGCGTATAGAGACCGGCTGGCAAGACCCCGCCGACATCAAACTGGATAGCGAAGTCGCGCTCTTCGGGTATCGCAGGGTTGATGCCGAACACGGGAACAACGAAGTACCCTGAGCCTGCTCCCTCGACTTGCACAGCGACGGCGTACGCGTTGAGGGTGGTGCGCCCAGAGATGGTGCGTGCTGCCTGCCCCGCGACGTAAATTGAGTTGAAGGACTCAACGGTAGTGATGCGCGTCGCCGATGCGGCGACTTCGGTGGAGATTTCACCCTCCTGAAATGACGCGTTGTAGACGTAGATGGGCTCGGCAATTTCGAGCAGGTCAATTTCGCTCTCGCAAGCCGTAAGTTGAGCGGCGAGGGCGAGCAAAGTGACACCGAACGAGATTACCGATGACGCAGAGGCGGGCGATGTGGTGCGAGCGCTCATTTGAACTCTCCCTGCACACGAATCACGAAGCGATTGTTGGCCAGGTCGGTGGGCACACCGCGGTTGTCGAGCGCGAGCGCGTCGCGGATGATGTCGTACTGAAAGAGGATTTGTGGTCGTATGCCTGCCGAGAGCGATTCAGGCACTCGTATGGCGGCGAGGGGGGCGAAGGTATGGATGGCGGTCTCGACGGGAACAACGGTACCACGCCGGGTGCCAGTGAGGTCACTGTTTGCGTCGTACCAGTCATAGCGAAACCCGATGAGGCCCCATCCGAACAGTTCCTGAGTGATGGCGGCATATGCGGCGGCCTGACGAATGTC
>CAZXXB010000052.1:644-908 GCA_964644185.1 uncultured Myxococcota bacterium | reverse complement strand
CGCCTCGATGCCGGACTTCAGCGCGAAGGGCAGCGCGCCGACGTGATCCTCATGGCGATCACCAGCCAGGTTTCTCCGGCCGGTGAATGGAATGTGGTTTGCAGGTCGGCGTTTACCGCCCATCGACGAAATGTTTTTGAGGGTAGTGCCGCGGAACCTGGAAGTCCGACGACTTCCCCCAGATCGACAGTTCCACTCTCGTTGACGTCTTTCCATTCGATGCGGTTTTTCGTGGCTTGCCTGCCGGGCGAGAAGCCGGTGCCC
>CAZXXB010000052.1:338-566 GCA_964644185.1 uncultured Myxococcota bacterium | reverse complement strand
CAGCGAGATCGGGCGAGGCGGTCGGGTCGGTCGCGAAGCCGCTGCCAGTTCGGTCATCGAGCGGCGAGCCGTTCATGATGGCGAAGTCGTAGCGAAATGCGCCGACACCACCTTCAACTCGGAGGCCGAGGTCAAGCGGGCCGGGGAAGAGCGAGAGTGAGCCTTCGGACCGCTCGGCAAACGGAAAGACGCGCTGGCTCGTTCGCAGCTCGTGGCCGAAAGCGACTT
>CAZXXB010000052.1:0-268 GCA_964644185.1 uncultured Myxococcota bacterium | reverse complement strand
GAGGCGGAGGGTTGCACCCGTGGTGGTGTTGCCGTCGATTTCGACGGCGGCTTCGATGAACTTCCATTCGCCGACAACGCGAATGCGGGCACGGCGCAGCGAGAAGCGATTCTGGTTCAGCGGGCTACCACCTTGCCGCAGTTCGTCTTGCGAGAGATCGCTCTGCTCGTATTGCACTTGGACGAAGCCACTGATGGCGAGCCTGAAGTCGTCGCCGACTTGAAACTCGCCGAAGCCTTTTGCTTTTTGCGTGGTGGGGATTGACTCG
>CAZXXB010000051.1:16459-18099 GCA_964644185.1 uncultured Myxococcota bacterium | reverse complement strand
CCAAAAGTGGGGAAAACGCACCTAACCCCCTGAATCACAAAGCAAATCTCGCCACCCTTGAACAAGTGCGCGGAGACACACCACTTAACCCATTGAAATTATTGAACAAGTCACGACGGATACATTGCCGTTTTCGCTGCCGCAGACCGCCTCATTTTCCAATGCAAAACGACGAAAAAATCCGGTCCAGAACCGCCTCATTCAGCGCCGCATGATCCCGCGTTCCCGTGATTTCACCCAGACAAATCACCGCTTCCCGAAGGTCCGTCGCCGCCAACTCGCCGCTGTCATCCACCCACTCCGGATGCGAAATCGCCCCCGCCGCAGCCTCATCAATTTTCGCGAATGCAACCCGTGCCCGAAGCACTGCCGCCCGCGCCAGCTCTAGCGATTCTGCGTGTCGGGCCTCAATCACGAGGGGGTCTGCGACCTCTGTTTTCGTTACGTGTTCGCGTATCATCGACCGCAGTTGATCGAGCCCTTCACCCGACCGCGACGACACCGAAATCGCCCCTGCCCGTGCGCGAAAGTCGGCCCGGTCACACTTCGTCGCAACCCGAATCACGGGGCACGTCGCCTGCAACCCCGACAACGCTTTTTCTTCATCCACCGTCGGCTCCATCGCCCCATCAAACACCCACAACATCACATCCGCCCCCACCACCTCTTCCCGCGCTCGCTCAATCCCCATCTGCTCAACATCAGCGTGCGTCACCGGCCTCGTCGGGTCACTCATCATCCGCCGCGGAGCCACAATCCCCTGCGTCGCCGTCGTCGCGCGCACCTCTCGCATCCCCGCCGTATCAACCAGCGTCAGCCTCACGTCACCAAGTCTCGCCGCCGCCTCAACCGTATCACGCGTCGTACCCGGAAGGTCCGCCACAAGCGCCCGTTCACGCCCCACAAGCGCGTTGAACAGCGATGACTTGCCCGCGTTCGGCGCGCCCGCCAACACCACCCGCGCCCCAGCCCGCGACACCAGCGTCGTGTCGGTGCGTTTCAACAATTCATCGAGCGCTTCTTCCGCCGCATCGAGCTTCTCATCGCGCAACGACCGCTGCGCCTCAGGCAACCGCTCTTCCGGAAAATCGATGTACGCCTCGGTCAATGCCAGGACATCGAGCAACATCCCACTTGCTGCGTTGACACGTTCACTCAAGCCGCCTCGTAACTGCCGCAGCGCCACCCGTGCCGCCGCCTCACTCTGCGCGTGAATCAACGCCCCGATCGCCTCTGCCTTCGCCAGATCGATACGCCCTTCGAGAAATGCCCGCCGCGTGAACTCACCCGGCTGTGCGGGCCGCGCACCACTCGCCACCATCGCCGCCAGCACCCGCCCCGTCACGGCATGCCCGCCGTGACAAATTAGCTCAAGCATGTCCTCGCCCGTGAAGCTGCGCGGACCCGCGTAGAACACCGCAACCACCTCATCAATCGGCTCAAGCCGCGCGTCAACAAGCAGGCAATACGTCGCCACGCGCGGTGCCAGCGCCACAAACCGCTCAGGGTCCGCCGCCGCCCGTAGACATGTCTCGGCAATCGCCCGTGCATTCGAGCCCGACACCCGAACAATCGCAAGCGCACCCTCACCGGGCGGAGTCGCCACCGCCGTGATCGTGTCTGAGATGTACGTCGCGCGT
>CAZXXB010000051.1:13533-16421 GCA_964644185.1 uncultured Myxococcota bacterium | reverse complement strand
TGCGCCAGCCAGCCCACCGCGCAACCGTCGCTTTCGTATGTGGTTGCCCGCCCGCAGCCGTGCAGTTACACTGCGCCCCATCGCGGCCTTGCGCGTCAACCGCGCACCAACCGAAAGAGAAACCTCGTGGCCGGTTCGAGCAGCTTCAGCACCGGCAGTCTTGCCGCCTCAAGTCGTCCGCATACCGGAGAGACCGGGCAGGGCGCGCGCGCAGGTGCACGACCCCGCATTCTCTTCACCACCTTCAACGAAGTGCCGTCACCCTCGCGCATCGCTCAACGCCTCCGCGAGCGCATCGGACCCATCGCCGCCGGATGCTACGTCGATCTCCTTTGCTTACGCGGCAATGAAACCGCTCACGTCGAAGCCATTCGCGGACAACGCATCTACCGCGTCCCATCAAACAACACCGACCCCGCCGAACTCTCCGAGGCCTTCCGTCGCGCCGTCCACCGCCAGATCGAAACCGGCGACTACGCGGTCATCCACTGCTGCGAACCCTTCGGTGCCGTCGAAGCCGTCCGCATGCAACCCCACTACGGCTTTCGTATCGTCTACGAAGTCGATGAGCTCCCCTCGTGGCGCTACCGCGAACAACCGGGGCTGCTCCCCCGCCGCCTTGACCAGTGGCTCATCGATCTTCGCCGTCTTGAGCGCACCCTTTTGACCCGCGTCGATGCCGTCGTCTGCGGCTCAGAGGCGATGCGCAGGCTACTTGAAACGCAGGGCGCCCGCCCCGATCGCCTCGAAGTCATCTCCGGCGGATTCCTCTCACGCGGTACCACACGCACACCCCCGGCACCCACCGACTCGCCACCCAGCGAGCTTGCCGACGACGACACCCCGCTCTTACTCCACGCCGGCGCCATCGACAGCCGCTACGACTTCGACGCGCTGCTCGTCGCCTTTGCGCGCGTCACCCGCATCCACCGCGCGCGCCTGGCCCTCGTTGGCGCAGCAGACCCGGCGCTGCTCGGTGAACTGCGCGAACTCTCCGCCGAAATGAACCTTCGTGGGCGGGTCATCGTGCGCGATACGAGTGACGATGCCGAAGTCGCACGCTGGGTACCCCGCGCGCAGATCGGCGTCATCCCGTGGCGCAACCCCGACCCCCGCACCTACCAGGCTGGCGTGCTCCCCCGTGAAGCCTTCGCATTCATGGCCGCGAGCGTGCCCGTGATCGGCTCAAAGTGCCCCGCCCTCAGCGAAATCTTCGGTGCCGCGGGTGAATGCGCGACCCTTGTGCGCGCGCACGACCCCGATGCATGGACAGCCGCCATCGACCGACTGCTCAGCGACCCCGACCTGCGCCGTCGCCACGCCATCGCCGCACGCGCCCGCCACGGCGAGCAGTTCTCGGTCGAGGTCGGCTGCATCGCGCTTGAGCGCCTCTACCTCCGCCTCATTGCCGAAGAGCGTCCCGCCGCGATCCGCTACACCGAGATGAGCACCATGATGCGCTCGCGCCGCGCCGGCCTCGCCGACTCTGCCCCTCCCGTTCAGGAACCTACCGCCGCGTGACGTACGCTCGTGCGCGGCCCACCCCGGAGATTTTCGTATGACACGCCTCACGCCCCGCTTTGCCCTCGCCTGCACCCTCGCCTGCACCTTCGCGCTCGCCCTCACCGTCGCGTCGTTTGCTCACGACACCGTCGTCGAAACCCTCGACCTGCTCACCGAGCCCAACATTGCCAACGCCGCCGATGCCCCGGCCATACCCGTCGGGTATCGCCTCGGAGACACCGTCGCCGACTTCAGCCTGCCCACCATCGACGCCAGCGGAAAATCCGGCACGTTCAAGCTCTCAGAACACAAGGGCAAAGTCGTTCTCATCAACTTCTGGGCCGTGAGCTGCCCCTTCGTCAAAGCCTACAACGCCCGTACCGCCGAGTTCGCGACGAAATACGCTGGTAAGCCCTTCACGATGATCAACATCGACTCCAACAAGGTTGACCCCACCGACACCATTCAAAAAGGTCTCGCCGACATGAAGCTCGGCTTCGCCGTCGCCAAAGACGAGGGCAACAAAATCGCCGACCTCTTCGGCGCGCGCACCACCCCCCACGTCTACATTCTCGACGCCGAGCACCGCGTCGCCTACATCGGTGCCTTCGACGACAACATGGATGAGCCGACAAAGGCCGCCCCCTACGCCGCGATGGCCGTCGACGCGCTTCTCGCGGGCAAAGACATCTTCGTGCGCCAGACCAAAAACTTTGGCTGCTCGGTCAAGCGCCTCTAAAGCCGTTCAAGTTCAAGCACTTGCGAACCCGCTCCCCCCAAATGCAGGGGTGGGGGTCGCCTGTGCAAAGATGAATACTTGCGCTCATTGCGCGAGTGGATTCACGCAATCGCATGCCGTTTTCGCAATATTCCCCAAAAAATTCGACGAGTTAGAAAACTTTCTACGCCGCGAAAAGATTTCTTTCGTTGAACTGCAAGCGATTTTGGTGCTTTATGGATCGTGTAGTTCGCCCGAAGAAGGCCGTCGCCGCGACCCATCCCGCAGGTGAACTACAGGTGACAGGCAAGTGGCCAACAATTGGCCAGCAGTCGAGTCGCCCACCAAAACCGGTTCGTGACTCGCCGACGCCCGTTGTCTCGACTCGATGCGTCGGTTTGCCGAAGACGAAAACAGAAAATCAGACAGGCCGCTGCCCGTAATCAATCGTTCGCACAAACAGTCTGCGCGAATGCCTGGAGGAAGACGATGAAGAACACGCGATGGGTCATTTATTCGGTGCTGGCCACCGCTCTCACAACCGGAGGCTACGCAGTCGCCGAAAAGCTCCCGACCGCCAAAGACGGAGCCGCCGAAGCACGCGCACTGCTCGAAATCGGCCACAAGCTGTCGTCTGCCAAGCGCCCCTCGGCTGCCGAAGTTGATC
>CAZXXB010000051.1:8881-13523 GCA_964644185.1 uncultured Myxococcota bacterium | reverse complement strand
TGTCGCCGCCGCCAACGCCGCGCCCGACGCGATCGACCTCGCCTGCGAGGCCGACGAGCAAGACTACCTCGTCATCGACCGCCAAATCGTCCAGCCGTGGGCTGCCGCGTGGCGCAAGGCCGACGCCAAGGCGCTCAAGTCGGTCATCTCGGCGTCTTTCAAGGCTCCCCGCTTCGACGCCGGTAGCCCCGTCGCCGTCAACACCAAAGCCGGTGTGACCGAGGCCCGCTGGGCTCCCGCCGCCGCTGAGACCGTCACCGGCGACGCCGCCTTCGCCGCCATGTCGGCCTACCTCGGTCAGTACCGCGAAATCGCCGACGTGAACCTCGAAACCTTCGAGGTCGCCATCGACGAAACCATGCGCGACGCCAAGACCCTCGCACCCAATCGTGCCGACCTGCTCGTCAACTTCGACGTGCGTGGCGTCACCAAAGACGGCATGCGCCGCAACGACCGTGGCGCGCTCCGCGCCAGCGTCAGCCGCACCGGCAACGACTGGAAGCTCGACGGCATCGCCCTCATCTCGGCTGAAACCGTCGCCGCGCAGAAGGCGTCGTTCACCGACATCTCCAACGCGTCGGGCGTCGCAAGCCTCCCCGTCTACCTGCGTGAAGAGGCGATTCGCCGCGGTGGATACGCCGTCGCCATGGCCGACTACGACAGCGACGGACACGTCGATATGTACGTCGGCGCGTCGGGCCCCGGCACGCTCTTGAAGGGTGACGGCAAAGGCAACTTCAAGCCCGTCGCCAACGCCGGTCTCGGCAGCGAAACCCTCGTCAAGACCGCCGTCTTCGGCGACTTCTTCAACTCGGGCCGTCAAGACCTCCTCCTCGTCCGCTTCGAGCCCCGCACCGACGACGAAGTCAGCGAAGTGCTCTTCTACAAGAACCTCGGCAACGGCAAGTTTGAAAAGGCCGAGAACGTCAAGACCTCCGGCTCGTATGGTCACGCCATGCCCGCCGCCGTCGCTGACTACAACAACGACGGTCTGCTCGACTTCTACGTCGGCTTCCCCGGCGCCGAAGACTTCACCCACGTCGCTGGCCCGCGCGTCGGCAAGGCCGGACTCATGGTCCACGGCCTCTTCATGAACAAGGGTGACGGCTTCGACGACAGCACCCTCAAGGCCTTCGGCAAAGACGCCCTCTCTGAGTCGGCGGGTCGCCTCTACCCCCACTCGTCGCTCGCCTACGACTTCGATGCCGACGGCGACATGGATATCGTCGTGATGGATGACCGCGGCCGCTTCAGCCCGCTCTACCAGAACGACGGCAAGGGTAACTTCATCGACGTCACCCGCAACGTCGGTGTCGCCAACGCCGACTTCGGCATGAGCGTCGCGACCGGCGACCTCGACGGCGACGGTATCCTCGACATGGCGATGACCAACGTCAACGTCCTCGCCAGCCGCCGCCTCAACCGCTCGTGCGAGCGCAACTACGGCAAGACCTACGCCCGTGTTGCCGACCGCGGCGTGCGCCTCTACAAGGGCCTTGGCAACGGCAACTTCGCCGAGATCACCGGCCCCGCAGGCCTCGACTGGACGGGTGAAGGCATGGCAGGCGTCGAGTTCGTCGATTACAACAACGACGGCCAGCTCGACATCTACCTCGTCAACGGCCTCTGGACAGGTACCGCCCGTGGGCAAGACCTCTCGAGCATGTTCGTCCGCGCATGGCAGCGCACCGACACCCACCGCATCAACAGCGAGTCGGTCTCGGTCGACGACACCCAGCTTCGCGAGTCGGCCCACATGATGCGCATCCTCCAGCACCACAAGGGTGACGTCGTCGGAAACGACACCAGCATCACATCGCGCCCCTCGATGGCTGGCTTCCAGCGTAACCGCCTCTACCGCAACGACGGCAACGGTAAGTTCACCGAAGTTGGCTTCGCTGAAGGTGTCGACTCGTCAGCCGATGGCTACATCGTCGCCCTCTCCGACGTGAACGAAGACGGACGCGTCGACTTCGTGCTGCGTAACGCCGACCCCGGCAGCAAAGACGTCTCGTTCTCGCCGGTGCAGATTCTGCGCAACGACGGCGCCACCGCGAAGAGCGTCCGCGTCAAGCCCGACGGCATCGTCTCGACCGGCGACGGCATCGGCGCGCACCTCACCGCCACCATCGGCGGCAAGACCTACACCCGCCACCTCGTCGGCAACAACGGCACCGCACAGTCCGAAAAGATCGTCCACTTCGGTCTTGGCGACGCGGCGAAGATCGACACGCTCACCGTTCGCTGGCCGAGCGGCGCGGTGCAGACGATGTCGAACGTTGCCCCTGGCCTCGTCAACCTGCGTGAACCCGCCGGTAAGCCGATGGCCGCAAAGTAATCGCCACCAGCTCGAAGATGGCGTAATCGGTTGATTTACGCGGGCCGCAAGGGCAACCTTGCGGCCCGTTTCGTTTGGTCGGGTTGGCCACCGCCGCGGGGTCGTGACTACGTCGCGTCACCAATCGCTCGTCGCCCGCCTCGTTGCCCGTCTCGGAGACATCATGCAGACCCAAGCCTCGCTCAACGCCGTCGCCCCCGGCACCGTCAGCCCCGCCACCCTCGCCCGTCTCGAACCGGTCGCTGATGCCCCGCCGCAAGCCCTCGCTGCGGTCGTCGCCGCTGCCCGCGCCGCGCAAGCTGGCTGGGCCGAAGCCTCGCTCGATGCCCGCGTCGCAAAGCTCTCGCAACTCGCCAGAGAGATTCTCCGCCGTCGCGACGACGTCGCACGCATCATGTCACTCGAAACCGGACGCACCCCCGTCGAGTGCCTCATGTCTGAGGTTGTCTCGGTCGGCGAATACGCGAAGGGTGCCGCCTGCGTCGCGCGAGAAGCCCTCGCCCCCCACACCGTGCGCCTCTCGCCCCTCGACTACCCCGGCAAACGCGGCAAAATCGAACTGCTGCCCCGTGGCGTCGTCGCCATCATCGCCCCGTGGAACTACCCCCTCAGCAACTTCTTCAAGTCGCTCTTCCCGGCTCTGCTCGCCGGCAACGCCGTTGTCCTCAAACCTTCCGAGCACACCCCCCGCACGGGCGCATGGCTTGCCGCCCTTTGCGCCGAGATACTTCCTGTCGGACTCGTTGGTGTCGTTCACGGCGCACGAGACGTTGGCGCCGCGCTGCTCGATGCCCCCATCGACGCCGTCGTTTTTACCGGCTCCGTCCCTTCCGGGCGTCGCGTCGCGCTGCGCGCCGCCGAAAAACTCATCCCCTGCTCGGTCGAACTCGGCGGCAAAGACGCCGCCATCGTTCTCGCCGATTGCGACCTCGACCGCACCGCCTTGGGCGTCGCCCAGTGGGCCTTTCACAACGCCGGACAAAACTGCGCCGGCATCGAGCGCGTCTACGTCGAAGACCGCATCGCCGATGCCTTCGTCGAGAAGCTTGCCCGCATTGCAGCCTCGTTGCGCGTCAGCGATGGCGTCGCCCCCATCGCCGATCTCGGCCCGCTGCAAAACGCCGCCCAGCTCGCCATCGTCGAAGCCCACGTTGCCGACGCCCTCGAGCGTGGCGCCGTCATTCGCGCCGGTGGCGCCCGCACGGGCCACGGCTACGGCTATGCCCCCACGGTGCTCGACCACTGCACCCACGCCATGCGCGTGATGCGTGAAGAGACCTTCGGTCCCGTCGTCGGCATCACCCGCGTCGCCGACTGCGAAACCGCCCTCAGTCTCGCCAACGACTCACCCTATGGCCTCAACGGCTCGGTCTGGACCCGCAACCTCGCCGTCGGCGAAGCCCTTGCGAGGCGGCTCCACGTCGGCGTCGCCCACGTCAACAACCACGCCTTCTCCGGCATTCTCCCCGACGCCCCCTGGACAGGCACCGGAGAAACCGGCTTCGGCGTCGCCGCAAGCCGTCACGGCTACCACGTCTTCACCCGCCCACGCGTCGTCTTCATCGACGCTGGCACGAAGCCAGACCCGTGGTGGTTCCCCGCAACTGACGATCTGGCCGAGTTCGCCGCCGCCCTGTGTGAACGCCAACTCGGAAACGTGCTCGCGGTGCCCAAACTCTTGCGTATCCTTTCAAAGCGCATCGCCGCCTCACGTGACCTCGCGCGACGTTGAGCCAAGCCGACTCGCACATCCGCTTTACAAGCCTTGCGTGCCCGACTATCGTCTCGCTCCCATTTTCGACGTTCTCACTCAGGAGGCTTTCAGCCATGACCGTCACCGCCTCGGCCATCAACACCCAAGCACTCTCGCACGACGACAAGGCGTTTCTCGACGCCATCGACGCCGCCATCAACGCCCGCGCCATGCTCAGCCACCCCTTCTACCAACGCTGGAGCCGGGGCGAACTCGACCTCGACATTCTGCGCGACTACGCAAAGCAGTACTTCAATCAGGTGCTCGCGTTTCCGCAGTACGTCAGCGGCGTCTACACCAACTGCGATAACGTCGAGGCACGCCGCGCCCTGCTTGAAAACCTCGTCGAAGAAGACTTCGGCGACGACAACCACCCCGAGCTCTGGCTGCGCTTCGCCGAGGGTCTTGGCGTCAGCCGTGGCGATGTGCTCGACGCCGACGCCACCCCCAACACCACCGCGTCGGTTCGCACCCTGCGTGACCTCACCAAAAACGACGACTGGGTCAGCGGCATGGCAGCGCTCTACGCCTACGAGTCGCAGATTCCCGAC
>CAZXXB010000051.1:7421-8803 GCA_964644185.1 uncultured Myxococcota bacterium | reverse complement strand
CACCGCGAGGTTGAGCGCCAGCTTCTCGTGAAGCACGCCAACACCCCCGAAAAGCGTGAGCGCGTCATCGCCGCCGCGGGTGAAGCCGCCGGTGCGCTCTGGGCCTTTCTCGATGGTATGGAATCGCGGCACCCCGCAGCCCATGTCTGCGCCTGAACCGCGCCGCGTCTATCGAATACACGCAACTAGACCGCAATGAGGGTTGCCGCATGAAGCTCAACGGCGTGCATCTGACGTGGCTCGGGCATTCGACGTTTCTCATCGAAACGCCCGAAGGCAAAAAGCTGCTCATCGACCCGTGGCTCGCCGGCAACCCCCGCTGCCCACCCGCCTTTCACGACGTCGCCTGCGACGCGATGCTGATCACCCACGGCCACGGCGACCACATCGGCGACGTCTTCACCGCCTGGAAGCGCTGCGCAGGCCCCATCGTCGGCATCTACGACCTCACCTCGTGGCTCGCCACACGCGGTGTGCCGGCCGACAAACTCGTCGGCATGAACAAAGGCGGCACCGTCAAACTTGAAAGCCTCGACATCTCGGTCTCGATGACCCACGCTGTCCACTCGTCGTCATTCGCCGATGAAAACGGCACGCCGATCTACCTCGGCGAGCCCGCTGGATACGTCATTCACTTCTCAAACGACACGCGCCTCTACATCTCAGGCGACACCGCTCTTACGAGCGACATGCGCCTCGTCGGCGAGCTGTACGAGCCCGACATCGCCATTCTGCCCATCGGCGACCACTTCACGATGAACCCGAAACAGGCCGCCAAAGCCGCCCGCATGCTGGGCGTCGAGGTCGTTATCCCCTGCCACTACGGCACGTTCCCCGTGCTCACAGGCACCCCCGCCGAGCTAGAGGCCGAGCTGCGTGACGAGCACGTGCGTGTCACCGTCATCGCCCCCAACGTCGGCGAGCGCATCTAGCCCTTCACCCCACGCGGTTAGCGCGGGGTCGGCATCGACGCCTTGGGCGGATTCGCCATCGCCGCCGCCTCAAAGTCTTTCTCGCACCCCTCGCAGCACAGCGCCGAAAAGCTGCCCTGATACTCTTTCACAATCGTATCTTTCGCGACGGTAAACACCTCACCCGTCACGATGCACGTCGCCTTGTCGCCCGGCTTCGGTGGAGCCATGAACCACACCGGCGCATCTTCGCTGCCCGTCGCCATCTCGCCCGACTTTGCGCCGCAGGCCCCGCACGCACCGCCCTTGCCGCACTCACAGTTGTCTCCACAACCGCACTTCTCGCCGCACGCGCAACCACCCTTGCCCTTCTCGCACCCGCACTCGCTCTTCTCTTTGCCACACGGACACTTCTCTGACGGCTGCGACGTCTCCGCCGCATCGGGCTTCGCGTCGCGCGCGCATCCCGCC
>CAZXXB010000051.1:1820-7344 GCA_964644185.1 uncultured Myxococcota bacterium | reverse complement strand
CACGGACCCTCCAGTAGTTCATTCGCTTGGTCGATTACCCGTTCGCTCGCACGTTCGTGCTCGCGGCGCACGCGCGCCGGTCACGAGCAGTCATCACGCGAGAAGTGCACCGTTGAGCCAGTTTGCCCCAAACAGACACGCGAGCGAAAGAGAGTCGCCACATACCCCTCATGGGTATATGGCTGCCCTCCCCTCTCTCTAGGCGCATGCGCCGCACCTGTCAACGAACGGGCCCCGACATGCATACGGTGGAAGACCTGCGCCGCATCAAACTCAATCACGGCTGCGCCGGCGCGTTCGTCATCCCCACGCGGTCGATCATCACCGCCGTATCCCAGAAGCTGTCACCGCGATCGACCACCTCAAACTTCAACTCGACGCTGCGTCGCTGACCCGCAAACGCACTCACGTCAAACCCCTGCGTGTGCCGCCAACCCGTCGCCGCGGTCATGCCATCCGCACCCTGTTCCGCCGTCTGCCCTTCAGGTTCCGGAATATCGAACAGGCTCGTCTCGTTTGCGCCATTGCACAGGTCATCAACCTTGAACTCCTGCATCACAATCGGCTCGCCATCGCGCGGCGTCAGCGTCACCCGAAACGTATCTTGAAACCGATCATCCCCGCAGAAGAACGACCACTCGCTCGTGATGTAGTTCCAACTCCAGAAAATCTTTTCCTTCCCTGCCGGAATACAGAATCGCTGCTTGAACGACCCCGACGCCTGCGTAAACCCGAGCCCCGTTGAGATCACGCCAGCACGACGCAGGTGATACGCGTTGTAGCCCCCAAGCGCCTCGACGAACCGTGCATCGCCCGTGCCGTACCAGTCGAACCCGTCATACGGAAAATCGAAACTCGGGTTCTGAATCCCGCGCTCATCGCGCACCCGCAGCTCACGGTCACCCGCCCAACCGCTGAAGCACGCAAACACGTTGCGGTCTTTCGCCCTGTCAAACCGCGGTGCCTCGCACTTTGGCTCGTAGCAATCGAGAATGTGCTTCGGGTCCCCCCCCGGTTGATTGTCGCGCGTCATGCACCGGAAGAACTTTTTGCCCTCGGCGTACGCAAACGCGCTGCCCACGTAGTCGGTGTAGCCGAGAAACGCCGACGCCCCTCGCTGCGCAAACGCTCGCGCCATGCGACCGTTCCAGTAGCTCTTGCACGCGCCAAAATAGACAAGAGCCTTTTTGAACCGTGCCGTCCCCGCCTCGATGAACTTGTTCGTGAACCAGATGTTCCGCAGCCGCGTCCCGTCATCGGCTACGCGAAACGAGACGTAAAACTGCTGCCCCGCCCACGCATCGCGGTACTCATCGACGAAATCTTGAAAATCTTCCGGCGACACATCTTTCGCCAGCAAAATAAACTCCATCGGCTCAGCGGGCGTAGGCCGCCTGCCCGCCGCCGGACGCGGCGGTGGAAACAGCACGACCGGCGTCGCGGTATCAGTCGTGAACGCCGACTCACCGCGCACACGCGGCACCGTACGATACCCCTGCGCCTCACCGTGCGACGTCAGCACCACCACGCTCGCCTTCGCCAACCCGCCAATCTCTTCCGGCGTCACATCCTCGTTCTCAAACGTCCCTTCCGTCTCCCACTGCGGACACGCAAGGTCTCGAAAGTACGTTCGAATCTCTTCGCTCTCATCGTTCGGTGCAAACTCGGCCAGCATCGCACTACCCGACCACATCGTCGTGTTGCCCACCATCGCCCGTTGACCCGGCGCGTAGCCGGGCAACAACCGATTCACCCCGCTTGTAAAGTAGACAAACATCGCCCCGCCATCCTGCTGCAAATAGACGCCCGTCACCGACTCTTCTTCGAGCAGTGCTTCAACCACCTCGCGCTGCGCTTCCAGAAACTCCTCGCGCGTCGCCGTCCCCGCTTGCAACAGCTTCACATAGTCGCTTGCCACCGCCTCAAACACCGTTTGCTCGCTTTCGGCCAACTCAGGCTCGGCCGTCAGCACGAACTCCAGGTTGCCGACGAAGAACCGCTCGGTCTTGCCCTCGATCGTCTCATACGCCGCGTAGACCGGTATCACCTTCGGTGTGCGCACCTTCAACCCGCCAAACCACCCCGAAAACACAGAGTCGCCCGCAATCTCATCCTGACTTGCGGCAAGGTCGCCATCATCACGCAGATCCGCGAGCGTCGTCAGCACGTTGTTGATCGTCGCTTCGAGCCGCAGCGTCTCAATCTCGACCACACCCGGGTCTACGCGCATCGGCACGTTCACCCGCACAAATGTCGGATTACACCGCGGGTCGCTGTCACTCGGACACGTGCCCTGCACCCGGTTCAACACAATCGGCGAACCCAATAACTCGACCTCGGCAACCCGCGTCACAACCACCTTCACCTCACCGGTCGTCACCGTGCCATCGGCAAGCTCGCCGTCTGCCGTAAACGTGATCGTGTTCTCACCCATCTCAAGCGGAACCGCTTGCGCCGTGAACGTCGCCGACCCGCTGTCGATATCAAACTCAAACTCGGCTTCGCCACTCGACCCCGCGCTGCTTTGCCACGACACCTTGTTTGGCTCGCCGTACACAACCCCCGTGATCGTCATCTCATTCGCCGTCGTCACCGCGGCATCGAGCGCCGAAGGTACGGTCACCACGACCGAAAACTTGCGATGGCTGGGCGGAGGCTCGAACGCCCCCGCATTCAAGCCATCAAGGTGATCGGGCAAATCGGTTCGCGGACCAAACCCTGACGGTGCGCTGATCGGCGGTGTCGTGTCGTCGTCGTCATCGCCCGTCGCGTCGTCGTCGTCGCCCGTCGCGTCGTCATCATCCGCCGTCGCGTCGTCGTCATCGCTCGTCGCATCATCGTCATCGCCCGACGTGTCGTCATCATCGACGATGGTTGCGTCGTCATCGTCGCTCGTCGCGTCGTCATCATCGCGATCATCATCGTCATCGTCATCGTCGTCGTCGATGGCGGTCGCATCGTCATCATCGACACCCACGGTGTCGGGCGCGCGATCGTCGTCGTCATCGTCGCCGCAGCTCGCAAGCATTGACGACGTGACGGCAAACAGCACCACGCCCATCGCGAGCCAGTGGTGTTGCTGTGTTGAGAGCAAGAGTGAGACGCGCGCAAGGCGCGAAGAAACCCCGTGTGTGCGCATGTTTGCCTCCCCGTGGGCAGCAGCGCGGGCGGGGCCGCTACCCCAATCAGTATGTCGCAGTACGCGCAGACTATGGGCCGAACCCAATCTGCGCAATGTGCGCCGCGTCACACGGGGATGTAGAACTTTTTGCGTTCAAAAACCTGCACTTACAGCGCAGTGTCGGGCAACGACTTGAACCGCGGCGTCTCGAACCCAAGCCCACGCGCCACCCGCATCGCGCTCACGAGCGCGGTCTCTTGCGAGTCGTATTCGGTCGTCCAGCCACCGGCGAGCCACACCCCACCAGCCCCGTTGTTGGCCTTGATCGCCTCCGTCGCTTTCAACGTCGGCACCGATGGAATCACATGGCGAAACTCTGTCCGCGCGATCTCTTGCTTCGGCGATTCCGCACGGTGATGCGCCCAGCTCTTCCAAATCGGCACCGCCGTCCCATCCGCCGCTTTGGGCTTCGAAATCGCAAGCTGCATCGACGCCTCGCAGTTCGTCCCGTTCGTCATGCAGTTGAGAAATGACCAGTTCATCGGGTCGGGGTCGGCATAAATCGGGTCAAGGTGAAACAGCAGCGTCGCGTCGTGATGCGCAACCCCCGCCGCCGCCTTCTGCAACGCATCAACCTCTGGCAACTCTTTCAGCAGCTTCGCCGTCGCCTCGCCCGACGCCGCGAACACCACGTGGTCAAACGTCGCATCGAGCCCACCCTTCGCCCGCACACGAAACTTACCGTTCGCCTCGCGCGTCACCGACTCGACCGCCGCACTCACGTGCTGCGTCAGGTTCTCGCACGCATCGAGCATCTGCACCGCGACGCTCCGCATCCCCTTGTTGATCGTGTAGTAGTTCACCAGCGTCTGCGTGTCGCTCGTCAGTGACCGACTCATGTAGACCATCGCCGAGCGCGCCGAATACTCATGCGCCTCTTCAATGTTGCTCGTGAAAAGCGATGCGACCCACGGTATCACGATGCTCTCGCGCGTCGCCTCGTCGATACCGCTACGCTTCAGCCACGATTCGAGCGTCACGCTGTAACTCGCGTCGTCCAACTCCAGCGCTCGCACCTTCGACGACATCAGCGCGAACGCCTTCACCCCCGACGTGTTCCACGACGCCGATGTCGGCCAATCGCGCTTACCCGGAATCGGCGACACAAACCGCGGATTCGTCTCACCTGGCGCCGACAGCGTGATGCTGCTCTCGAGCTCAAACACCCCATCACTTTCGGTCGCAGCAGGGTTCAGCACCCCCAACTGCTCAAGCAGCTTAGTGTACGTCGGGTGCGGGCCCGGATGAAAATACTCCGCACCCAGATCGAGCGCGTACATCTCGCCCCCTACCTCGTAGTCGACCGTGCGCAGATTGCCGCCCATCACATCGCGCGCCTCAAACAACTCGCACTCACACGCCTCATCGAGCAGCCACGCCAGCGATGCCCCGGCGATGCCACCGCCGATGATCGCCACCCGCTTTTTCGCGTTCGGATCATCGCCCGTGTCGTCACCCGTCGCGCCACCTGTCTCGTCACCCGTCTCGTCACCTGTGTCACCACCCGTCTCACCACCTGTGTCACCACCCGTCTCGCCACCTGTGTCACCACCCGTCTCGTCACCTGTGTCATCGCCTGTCTCGTCGCCCGTGTCGCCGTCGTCGTCGTCGCCGCACGACGCCAAAAGCGCCGCGCCGCCAACCCCTGCCGCCAGCGTCGCCTTCAATAGCGCGCGACGGCTGAGGCGCCGGTCTTCTGCCCCCAACCGCGGGTTCGAGGGCTTGCGATTCTTGCGAGCGAAACGACGAGACGAAAAGCAGGCGGTCATGTGATTCCCCTTCACGATAAGCAGACGGCGCAGTGTGAACGCGAATTCACGTTTCCTAGCACGCACTGCGTCGTAGCTTCAACCGCCTTCAGCAACCCTCAGCCGCACGACGGCATTTCACTCACGCGTCGGCTCGACCGTCACCCCCCACTCGTCAGAACACCCGCAAATCGGACAACCCCGCGCGTCGCTCGTCACCGGAAACCCCCGCGTACACGCGTACGCACACACCGGACGCGGACCACAATCCGCCGGCGGCTCTCGCGGCACATGCTTCGGCTTCGCAACCTGCCCCACATCGGGCACCTCGATTTCGTCCCACGTCTTGCCGCACGCCCGCACACCCTCTGGCATTGCAAACTTCTGCTCAATCACCACCTGATACTTCCCACTCGGCAACGCGTGCCGACAGCTATCGCCCCGCAGCGGTAATCGTACCGTCACCCACGCCTCGCGCACCCCCGGGTTCAGCACCACCTCGCGCGTCGTCATCGGCTCGACGCACGCCCCGACGTTGCACAGGTGCAGTACATCGTACCCCGCCGTGAGCCCGGAAAACCTGAATGGCCCCCCG
>CAZXXB010000051.1:813-1798 GCA_964644185.1 uncultured Myxococcota bacterium | reverse complement strand
CGTGATTCGCTTCTCGCTCACGTTCGACACCGTCACCCGCAACAGCACACTTTCTTTCCCTTCGACCCGCGCATCGAGATCAAACCGCACCGCGCACGGCGGCTGTGGTTCAGGTTCGGGCGCAATTGCCCCCGGTGGGTGTCTGTACTCCAGTAGCGGAGTCCGTCGCGGCGTCTGCTCGCGCTCTGTCCGACGCTCTGGTTCTGGCGCAGGCGTTGGCGCGGGTGTCGGCGCGGGCGTTGGCGTAGGTGTTGGTGCAATCGGTGCCGCTCGCGCGGTCGCCCCACAACCGGCACCCAGAAACCCCACACCGACCATCGCCACGATCACAACCATAAAGCCCCGCGCCCCCGTGCCCACCTCGCGTGACCTGCCGACACGCACACCCATGGGTACGCCGTCGCGCACACCCTCGCGACCTCGTTGCGACACGGCACCCTCTCGCCTTGCAATGTTGCGGTCGCTGCAAAAATTCATCGCGCACCTTCAGTCACAGCCAAGACAAAAACATCCACCCGCACACCGGCAGCATACCCGCCACAACACGCCCCCCAAAACAAAAAACACCCCGCAAGCACCTCACCAAAAACTTACCTTGCCTCGCCGCCTGTGCTACCCGTCACCTGCCATGATGCGCCTTTGCACCATCGCAAGCGGCTCTTCAGCCAATTGCACTCTTCTCTGGGGCGATTCCCGCGAAGTCGGAGACCCCCGCGCCAGCTTCGCCGTGCTCGTCGATGCCGGTGTCGGTGTGCGCAAAGTCAAACGCGCCCTCGACGCGCGCGGCATCCCCTTTGCCAACGTCACCGACATCTTCATCACCCACGAGCACATCGACCACATTCGCGGACTCCCGGCACTCCTGGGCGCCCACCCCCACCTGCGCGTCTGGGGCACCGAAAAAACCCTGCGCGCCATTCGCGGCACCGGCGTCACCATGGCCAATGCCTGCGCCTTCACGGTCGGTGAAACCCTCGGCCACGCC
>CAZXXB010000051.1:0-732 GCA_964644185.1 uncultured Myxococcota bacterium | reverse complement strand
CGCCCGCGCCCACAATGCTTCCGCCGCCGTCGTCACCGACCTCGGCCACGCCCGCCGCGACCTCGCCGAAGCCCTCGACGGCGTCACCGCACTCGTCTTCGAGTCAAACCACTGCGAAGAGATGCTGCGTCTGGGGCCCTACCCCGCGCTTCTCAAGAAACGGATCGCTGGCAAACACGGTCACCTCTCGAACAAACAATCCGCCGAGTTTCTCGCGCGCCTCGTCGGCGGATGGCCCGCCGCGCGTGACGCCATCACAAGCGGCGCCACCGCCCTCACCATCGCTCGCGCACCCCTCGATGACGTCGTCCTCGCCCACCTCTCCGAGGTCAACAACACCCACGCCCTCGCACGCGACACCAACACCGCCGCGATTGCCGCCGTGTCAGCGACGACCCGTGTACACGTCGCCCCGCGCCACGACCCCTGCGAGACGATCATCGTCCGCTATGCCGAGGCGTCACGCCGCCTCACCCCGCGTGGTGCGCAACTCTTGCCCGGCGCCGATGCATGGCCCGCCGTCGGACGTTCCGCCGCCGCCACCGTCGCCACCGCGCCCGTGGCCGCCCCGGCAAAGCCCGCGGCCAAACCGGCGACCAAACCCGCGCCCGAACCCGCCTCCGTATTGCCGCGCATGGCGCACCTGCGTGCTCACCCCGCCGCCGTACCGACCCTCTTCTCGGGCCGCAGCGCGAGTCGCAACAAACCCGGTCTCGACGAGTAGTCGCGATG
>CAZXXB010000050.1:13326-18173 GCA_964644185.1 uncultured Myxococcota bacterium | reverse complement strand
TCGTCACCTTCGATGAGTCCACGCGGTGGATTCGAAAACGGCTGCGCCACCTCAAACGCGCGCATCGCCTCAGCATCGAGAAAATCGACGCCGCTCGACTGCTCGACATTCATGCGCACGATCTCGCCCTTTGTGTTGAGCGTCACGTTGAGCACGGTGAGACGGTCGCGGTAGCCGTAGATGTTACCCTGCGGGTCGCGCGCCTGATAGACGCTGCCCGGGCTCCAATGTTGCGAAATCTGCCGCTTCACGCGGTTGAAAAACGACGCGAAGCGAAACTGCTTCGCATTGAGTTGCATCGTGTCGCTCTCATCGACGCGCGGAAGGTAATCGTTGCTCGGTGCACCAGCCACCATCGCGAGCGCCTGCGGTGACGGGTTGAGGTTGATGTGCCGCGGAATCGACCGACCACCCGCCGCGACGGCATCACGATCAACATCACCATCGCCACCCGCTTCGCTCGCCTCGGCGGCACGTTCGGTGCGCTCGCCATCACCATCGCGCTTGCGCTTCAGCCCCTTTGAGGTGGCAATGTCGCCAAACGGATCAAAGCGCAGTTTGAGTTCGGGCGAGAGTTCACGGCGGGCCTCGCTCATGCGCTGGCGCTCTTGCGCCGCATCGGTGCGCTTGCGCGACGCTTCTGCGGCTTCACGGGCTTCGCCCTGCGTCTGCGAAGGGTCGCGCGCGGCCACATCGGGGTTTTGCGGCGCAGCTATCTCTTGCGCCGGACGGTCTTGCCGCTCACCCATGCGAGGTACAGGCGCCGGCTGCATGTAGTCGCGCACCTGAAAACGGCTGCGGGTCTCTTTTTCGACGCGCGAGTTGAACTCGGCGAGGTGGTCGGTCTTGTCGGGGGCCCGCTGGTCGAGTGGCGGCGCGATATCGACCACCTGCTTGCCCTCGGCGTCTTTTTTTTCTTCCTCGGTTAGCTCTTGATCTTCCGGACGCTTCTGCTCAGGCAGTTCGCGTAGCTCTTTTGCGAGCTGCGGGTCGGCCTTCGCGCGGGCGCTCTGCCGGGTGCGATTGGCGGCAAGCTGCTGCGCATTCATCGGCACAAGGGTCACGCTGCGCTTTTTAGGTATCGGCGCCGCCGGGCCGAGACCCGTCAACTGCGTGAGCACGAGCGCGTGCAGCGCGACGGCAGCAAGCAGCGCCGCGATCAGCACATCGGGACGTTCGCGCTCGCGGCGTTGCTGTTCTCGTGTCTCAAACTCGTTCATCGGCTTCACGCGGGGCGCGGCGGTGCATATCGCACGGCCAGAACGCGCACCTCGACATGTTATCACGGCTCATGGCGGGCGATGCAAACAGAACGAATCGGGACTTGCGCAAAGGGCCGCTTCTTGGTGCTATGCAACCGCTACCGAATATCGAGCACGCGCCCCCAGCCCGGTTCGCGTGAACATCGAGACGTAATCTCAACCGACACCGCCCGTGCGCGCCCATCGTGCCACGGCTGGCCCCCCGGCAGGAACGACCATGATCCGTGGCTCAATCGAGATGATTCGGCTTCGCGCAGTGCAGCAGGTGCTCGCCGCGTTGTGGCTCGTGCTGGCGATCGGGGGGTGTAAACCCGAGTTCAGCGTGCTCGATGACGCGAGGTTTCCGCGTGGGGCGATTGGCGAGACGTGCCGTTCGAACGACGAATGCAAAAAAAGCCTGAAGTGCGACACCGACATACAGCGCTGCGTCGAGTGTTTGCGCGCGAGCGACTGTGATGACGGGCTTTCGTGCGACGAGGGTGAATGCGTACGCCCGAGCGGCGGCAACGACGATGACGATGATGATGATGATGACAGCGTCGCGTGCCCCATCGGCGCGTCGTGCGGTGAGGCCGAGTGCGGCAAAGACCCCGTCTGCGGCGTGCTCGAATGCGGCGACTGCCTCGCCAACGAAGATTGCGTCGAGGGGCAGTGCCGCTGTCGTCCGCAATGTGAGGGACGCTCATGCGGCGACGACGGCTGTGGCGGTAGCTGCGGCGGCTGCGATGACAGCAACGAGTGTACGGTCGATACGTGCGTCAACGGCGCGTGCAACTACGACCCCGAGCCACGCAACGGCGGCGGCTGCACCGATGGCGAGTTCTGCACGCAGAACGATACGTGTCAGGCTGGCACCTGCGTGCCCGGTGGACCGCGTGACTGCACCGATGCCGACGGGCTGTGCATCGTCGGGGTGTGCGACGAAGAGAACGACGAATGTGTACCCGAGCGCGCGCCCGACGAGACCTCGTGCGACGATGGCAACCCATGCACGATCAACGACGCGTGTGATGGCGGCGCGTGCGAGGGTGTCGCGAACCCGTGCGACGACGGCAACGTCTGTACGGTTGACTCGTGCATCGACACGCTTGGTTGCGTCAACGACGCCGCCGCCGTCAACACCCCGTGCAACGACGAAAACCCCTGCACGATCAACGATCGCTGCGATGGCGCAAAACTGTGCTCGCTGAGTGACCCGCTCGACTGCTCAAGCCGCACGGGGCCATGCTCCGTCGGGCGCTGCGACATCGCGGCAGGCGGCTGCGTCGCCGATGCGATCAACGAAGGGCTCGCCTGTGAAGACAACGCGTTCTGCACGAAGAGCACGTTCTGCACCACGGGTGCGTGCCTGGGTCAACAGACGTGCGACGATGGACTCACCTGCACCGACGACTCGTGCAACGAGGGGGCCGACACCTGCGCCAATGTAATTCAGCCGACATCGTGCCTCGTCGCGGGGGTCTGCTACGCCGAGGGTGCGCTCAACCCGTCGAACCCGTGCCAGCGGTGTATCCCCAGTGTCTCGAAGACGGCGTTCAGCAACGTGCCCGATGGCGAAGCAAAATCGTGCGACGACAACAAGGTGTGTACGACCAACGACCGCTGCCAGGCCGGTAGCTGCAGGGGTGACGCGGTCGTCTGCGACCCGTCGCTCACGACGCAGTGCACGACGGGCCGTTGCGTCGAACCGGGTGGATGTTTTGCCGACCCGGCGCCGAAGAACAACCTGACCTGCAACGATGGGCTCTTCTGCAACACTGGCGAGCGATGCAACGCGGGTGTCTGCACCGGCGGCAGCCCGAATTGCGTCGACGGCAAGAGCTGCACCGACGACATCTGCGACGAAGACGCCGATAGCTGCTCGAATCCGATTGATGCGTCGTTCTGCCTCATTTCTGGAACCTGCTACGCGGACGGCGCGGTCAACCCCTCGAACACGTGCCAGCAGTGCACCGCCGTCACCTCGCAAACGCAGTTCACCAACGTACCCAACACGCCACCAAAGGCGTGCAACGACGGCAAGGCGTGTACGCAGACCGACACCTGCGTCAACGGCACCTGCACGGGCAGCAACCCCGTCGTCTGCAACGACTCTATTTCGTGCACCACCGACGCCTGCACCGAGCCCGGGGGCACGTGTAGCTTTACGGTGCAGAGCGGCAACTGTCTCATCGGCGGGGTCTGCATCACCAACGGCACCGTCAACCCCTCGAACACGTGCCAGCGCTGCATCTCGACGACGAGCACCACCTCGTACAGCAACGTGCCCAACTCCGAGTCGAAGGCGTGCAACGACAGCAAGGCGTGTACGTCACCCGACGTGTGCACCAACGGCGCGTGCGTGGGCCCCGTCAACTGCGGAGACTTCGGCGCGTGCGACGCGGGCAACCAGTGCATCGAAAACGCCGGAGATATTCCATTCTTCGATGGCTTCGAGTCGGGCAGCACCCTGCAACCCTACTGGCAGACGATTACGAGCAGCGCGAGCGTCGCGGTCGTGACGAGCGATGCGCCAGCCACCGGCTCACGCCACCTGCGCTTTGTCGGCACCACGACGTCAAACGGACTTGGCCGTGCGCGTCTGAACGGCAACTTTGCGGGCTCGACAAACGTGGTGCTCGAGTTCAAGGCGAAGGTCGGCACCAGCGAGGGCGACAACGCGATGCCGGCCACGTTTACCGGCACCTCGAACACCGACGGCGTCGCGCTCTCGCTCGATGGCGGCACGAACTGGATACGTATCCACCAGTTCTCGACGAGCGGCGGCACGGGGTATCTCACGTTCCGCTACAACCTCACCGACATCGCCGCATCGCAAGGTCAGGCACTCAACGACAACACGCGGATACAGTTTCAGGTCTACGCGTCGTCGTTCAGCGGCAACAACACCTTTATCGACGACGTGACGATTACCGAGTGCACGCCCTCGTGTGGTGGCAAGGCCTGCGGCGACGATGGCTGCGGCGCAACATGCGGCACCTGCACCGCACCACTCACCTGCAACCCCGGTGGGCAGTGCAACTGACACGCGCGAGTGAACGTAACGCGAGTCAACGAAAGTAGCGGCGATGCGTGAGACGGCGATACGCGAGGCGATCTGTGCGGCGGCACGTCGGCTTTATGCGGGTGGATACATCACCGCGACCGATGGCAACATCACGGCGCGGCTCGATGAGAAGCACCTCATCGCAACGCCGAGCGGTGTCGTAAAGCCCGAGCTGACCGAAGAGCAGCTCGTGGTGATCGACTATCTTGGGGTTCCGGTCGAGAGCGAGCGCGGCAAAAAGCGGGTAACGAGTGAAATACGGCTGCACCTGCCGTGGTATCGTGAGCGGGCTGAGGTTCACGCGGTGGTTCACGCGCATCCGCCGTATGCCGTTGCGTGTTCGCTGTGTGGGGTCGCGCTCGACAAGCCGTACATGCCCGAGATGATGCTGTCGCTCGGCATGGTGCCGACGGCGCCCTATGCGACGCCGGGCACCGATGAGCTTCCGGCGTCGATCGCGCGGTACGTGGCGAGTCACAACGCGGTGATTCTGGCGCGGCACGGCAGCGTGACGGTGGGTGCCGATGTGGCATCTGCGG
>CAZXXB010000050.1:10597-13309 GCA_964644185.1 uncultured Myxococcota bacterium | reverse complement strand
CTCGACTGGACGGCGAAGGTGATGTTGACGGCGTTTGGCGCGGCGGGGGCGGCGACGGTGCCGACACCGATGGCGGATGACGAGGTGGCGGCGTATCTTCCAACATGCATCGGTGCAGGGGTTGACCCGCGGCGGTTGCCGTAGACTCAAGGCTGTGCAAAGAAGCGCGCGACCATGTTTGGCTGGTTTTCAAATGATCTGGCAATCGACCTCGGTACAGCCAACACGCTGATCTACGTGAAGGGTCAGGGTGTGGTGATCAACGAGCCTTCGGTCGTCGCGGTGCAAAAAGACTCACGCGGCGTAAAAAAGGTGTTGGCCGTCGGTCGCGAAGCCAAAGAGATGCTGGGGCGTACGCCGGGCAGCATCGTGGCCATTCGTCCGATGAAAGACGGGGTCATCGCCGACTTCGAAGTCACGCAGGCGATGCTTCGTTACTTCATCGCAAAGGTGCAGCGGCGGCGGACGTTGATTGCTCCGCGCATCGTGATTTGCGTGCCGAGCGGCATCACCGAGGTTGAAAAGCGGGCGGTGCGTGAGGCGGCGCAGTCGGCGGGTGCCCGCAAGGTGTATCTCATTGAAGAGCCGATGGCGGCGGCGATTGGCGCGTCGTTGCCGGTGACCGAGCCAACGGGTTCGATGATCGTCGATATTGGCGGTGGCACGACCGAGGTCGCCGTGATTTCGCTCTCGGGCATCGTGTTTTCGCGGTCGGTGCGTGTCGGCGGCGACAAGATGGATGAAGCGATTCTTCAGCACATCAAGCGGCGGTACAACCTTGCGATTGGCGAGCGCACCGCCGAAGAAATCAAGATTCAGCTTGGCACGGCGATGCCCGACGAAGAGGTGCGCGAGACTGAGGTGAAGGGGCGCGACCTCGTCGTGGGTATCCCGAAGACGTTGAAGATCACGTCGGATGAAATCTATGAGGCGCTGAGCGAGCCTGTAAACGCGATCATCAACGCGGTGCGCACGGCGCTCGACCGCACCGCGCCCGAGCTGGCGGCGGATATCGTTGATCGCGGCATCGTGCTCGCGGGTGGTGGGGCGCTGCTGCGCAACCTCGATGTGCGCTTGCGCGAAGAGACGCAGCTTCCGGTGATGGTGACCGAAAATCCGCTGTTTAGCGTCGTGATGGGTTCGGGTACGGCGCTCGACGACCTGTCGCTGCTTGAGAGTGTGTCGATTGAGTAGGGGGTTGGGCGGTGCGACTCGATGGCTTTCCGGCAGACTGGATAGCGGCGATGGAAGCGCGAGACGACACGGCGCGCGTGCTGCAAAATCTGCGCGACGATGCGTGCATTGAGGCATTCAAAGAGACGCTGGCTGCTGCTCTGACACCAGCATGGCAAGCCAACCCAGCGGGAAATAGTCAGCAGGCGCTCGACGATCTCAAAGACGCGATCAAGACAAACGACCTCTACCTGAGAGGGCACCCGACTCCAGCAGGGAATTTTGAGCGGCTGGTGCGGGTGGTGCGCATCAATGATCTCAGGCACCACGAAAAGTGGGTAAGAAGAGAGCAAGTACGTCAGTCAGACTTGGAATCTGTCGAAGCAAAAGGTGATGACTCGCCGCATGCCGACAAATTACGCAGGGCGCTGCAGGCCTTTCCGATGGAGAACGCCACCATCGGGGGTGGAGGTGCCATGTTTTGCGGAGACTCGGACGAGTCGAACCAGCGTGGGCTTGCCGATGCAGTCACCCTGATCGATGTGTACGGCCTGACCCATCTTGCAGGCTACATGGCGATTGTTACCTTTTGGTTCGCGAGGTCGGCGGGCATGAAAATGCACCAGCCGACGACGATGGACGCGTGGGCACACCCGCCTTTCAAACCGGCGGCGAATTGCTCGCAAGGGTGGGGTGTGACAGACTCAATTTCCGGGGCGGTTCCGGGCTGCCGCGAAGTCGTGATGAAGCCTGAACCGGTGAGGCTTTCGGCAGCGCCACAACTCCTGACGAAATCATGACGAAACCCTCAAAACCACAGGCGTCGGCGACTCCCCTCAGCAAAGAGGAATTTCTCGCGCAGCGCATCAACGACTTCATCGGGAACCGAACGATCGAGAAGTTCGTCGTCGGGCGTCTGCGCAACCGTGACACACGCCCGTTCGATGGCCGCGAGGGCGACGAAACCCCAGTCCACGTACTGTCGGAAGCGCTGAAACTTGGCGCAGCGTTTCCCCGGCGCGCGGATATGCTGAAAGTGCTTCGAGACCGCGTGATGTCGTTTGTCAACCGCTACGACCAATGGGACCGCCTCACCGAAAACGACGTTACGGAAGCTTATTGGCTCGGCAGCCTGATTGAACTGCGGCACCCCTCTGACTCTGTATCGCTCGCAACCGCATGCAAGCTGTGGCTCGACGCCGCGGCGGAAGTCAGGTCGGGGGCTGACGAGAACGACCCAGTTGGGCGTATCGCCGCATGTGCTGTGGATGCCGCGACAGCTTACGCAATCGAACCGTTGCGTGTTCAAGCTTGGCACAAGATCGCTCTCGCCCACCCGATAGCTTCTGGGCTTGCCTTTCGAGCGATGCTTGAAGCCGGGGCAGACTACGATCTGTCGAAGCAGACGCTGGACGTCATCACGCAACACGCGCGCGAAGATGGCTGGCCCGTAGATGTTGGCGAACTGCGAATTCAATTCGTCGAGCATCACCATCCGCAGGTTGAAACCGGCAATCAAAGCGGATCGGAGGCTGTTAT
>CAZXXB010000050.1:0-10508 GCA_964644185.1 uncultured Myxococcota bacterium | reverse complement strand
TGCGAATACTGCATGACGTCGCCCCGAAGATGACTGGGTTCATCAAAGTACACGACGTGTCGAGCGGAATGCTCAACTTGAAGGAGCCAGTGGTCACGAGGGTGCCCGACGAAATATCACCCATACACGCACCAACAACCAAGTCAGAATACGAACCATACCGAGTAAATTAACCTGGAAATGCCATGCACGGAATCCACGACATTCCCGAACTCAAAGACGCCCTCGAACGCCTGGATCTCGTTTTGGGCGACGACGCAGAGCGTGCCAAGCTGGGCAATGCGCTGGATAAGCGCCATCGCGGCACTAGCGCTGGGGTTAATGACGAAGCAGGGTGGCTCCCTCGCCTGTGTGGGAATCTAATACCCCGGCATAGCTATTCGCGTTTGATAACGGCCTTAGAACCCGACGACAGGACGGTTCTAGACGACTACCGCACCAAGCTGCTCGGCCTACTCGCCAGTCTTCCGACTGGCGCACGAATTCTGGAAGAACTATACGATGCGACTATCACACCGGCTACTCCACAGTCGTTGGAAAACGCGAGCATGCCTACGTTCGTGTTGGGCGTCGCTGCCAGAACGGGTTTGATTTCTCAGGAGGCAGGGCTCGCCCCCAACGCGCATATTGTCATGCTGTTGAACCACGGTGGACGGGTGGAATTTACCGCTCCCACCCACCACTGTTCGAATTTGTCAATGCACTTTGCGACTACCCTCCGCGATCTTCTCACGTTGACAAATAGCGTTCCACAAGCTGGTGGCCAAATCCCCTTGAATGAAGTCATTCAGAATGCTGAAGGTGCCAAGGCTGCGCTCGACGACGCACTCAGGATCGCACGCCAACTTCAGCCCCCCTCACCGCCCACGGGTGAAGGCTGATTCGCCCGTAATCGCCTGCCCCAGCACCAGCGTGTGAATGTCGTGAGTCCCCTCGTAGGTGTAGACCGTTTCGAGGTTGCACATGTGACGCATCGTCGCGAAATCGTCGAGTATCCCATGCGCGCCGAGAATGTCGCGGCACGTGCGCGTCACATCTAACGCCATCGCCACATTCGCCCGCTTCGCCGCCGAAATCGCCGCCGGATTCGCACGCCCCGCCTGCATCAGTTGCCCCAGCCGAAACGCCATCATTCGCGCATGCGTGAGCCCCTGCCACATCGTAACGAATTTTTCCTGAACGAGCTGATACGCCGTGATCGGCTCGTCAAACACGTTGCGGTCTTGCGCGAACGCGAGCGCCTCGTCGAACGCATCCTGCGCCGCGCCAATCACCCCCCAGCAGATGCTGTAACGCGCCTTGTTGAGACACGTGAGCGCCGCCTTGATGCCAATCGCGTCGGGCAGGCGATTCTCTTCGGGCACCTCCACATCGCGAAACGCAAGCTCGCTCGTGACGCTCGCCCGCAACGACAGCTTGCCGTGCAGATCGGTCGCCGTGAACCCCGGCATGCCACGCTCGACCAGAAACGCGCGCACACCCTCATCGGTCTGCGCGAACACCACCGCCACGTCGGCAATGCTCCCGTTGGTGATCCAGAGCTTGCTGCCGTTGAGCACCCATGCCGCGCCCTTTTTTTGCGCCCGCGTCCGCATACCCGCAGGGTTTGAGCCACCGCCCGCTTCGCTCAGACCAAAACACCCAATCACCTCGCCGCCGCGTAACCGAGGCAACCAGCGGTCTTTCTGCGCCGCGCTACCCAGCGTCGCGATGGGGTGCATCACGAGTCCATTGGTCACCGAACAGAACGATCTCACCCCCGTGTCGGCGCGCTCGAGCTCTTGCATCACAAGCCCGTAGGCGATGTCGCCGATACCCGCGCAACCATGCGTCGAGAGCGTCGCGCCAAGATAGCCCTGCCCCGCCAGAAGCCCCACCACCTCACGCGGAAACGTACCGGCCCTGTAGTGCTCTCGAATCAGCGGCTTGACACGGTCGCGAACAAATTCGTGGGCCACGTCGCGCGCGCGCAGTTCATCTTCCGAAAACAGCGCATCCAGCTCAAAAAAATCGTGTGGGGTCTTCATGGCGGCAAGCCTAGCGTGCGCGTGGGCGCGGCTCAACGTCTCGCGCGATCGCAGCGCGCCGGAGACCCTCGCAGGCTTGCCCTTTGACGGCGTAGCCACTACGGTACGCGCACTCGGGGAAGGATGAACATCACGTGAAATTGTTTGTGCTGGGCGCGACAGGGCGCACAGGTGGCGAGTTTCTCCGCTACGCATTGGCGGAAGGTCACACCGTCACGGCGCTTGTCCGCAAGGCTGGCGCGCTCGCGATGATGCATCCGCGCCTCACCGTCGTTGAAGGCGACGCGACCGATGGCGAGGCGATGACGAAGGCTTCGCGTGAGCACGACGCCATCGTGAGCGCGCTTGGCGACCCAAACCCGCTAGACCCCGACGAGCCAATACCGCGCGTCGCAGACAACCTTGTCGCGGCGGCAAAGGCAAACGACATTCGGCGCGTCATCGCGATGGCGGGCGCGGGGGTGCTGCAAGCGACCGATGAGCTGTTGCGGCGCGAGATGCCCGGGTTTCCAGAGCATTTGCAGCCGATCACGACGCGCCACATCGAGACGTGGCGCGCGCTGCGCGAGAGCGATCTCGACTGGACGCTCGTCTGCTGCCCCAATTTGCCAAACGCCGATCTGACCCGCGAGTTTCGCGTCGAAGTCGACTACCTGCCGAGCGGTGGAGGCTCAATCAGCACGCAAGACGCGGCGTACTTCATGTTGAAGGCGCTCAAAGCCACCCACACCTTCGGTAAACGTGTCGGACTTGCCTACTAGCGCGCAGCGTCTCGCGTAACGCTTGAAGCCTGTCGAAAAAGCTGGCTTGAGCGGCGCACCCCATCGCGATAGGTAGCGACACAAGATTATCACTGAGACCCAGCGGTCATGCGCACAGCGCGCCAGCCGGGGCGTTTTCGCCCAGATGGGTCGTTAATTTGGGAGGCTCAGTTGACCATGATGTTTTCAACGATGATGCGACCCGCTTTGGCGGCAAGTGCGGCGGTTACGCTGCTTGCGACCGGCTGCGCGGGGCGGCTCGCGTTTACCGACGCGACCCCCTACGAGGTGCAGCGGCAATCGCTCTCGCGCGACTACGCCAACACCCCGCTCAAAAAGCACGACCTCGTGGCCCTGCGCATTCGCGCGTTGTGTCCGTCGCGTGAGTACAGCGACGTCAACGACATCACCTACGCCATCGCGGGTGCGCAGGTGACGCAGCTTCTGCGCTACGACGCGGCCGGTAAGTCGGCCCCGCGTGAGAGCGCGCGCGTCGCGTTCGGCGCCGGTACCTACAAGCAGGGCTGCATCCACTTCGACGCGCCGTTGAACCTCGGCGAATACAAAGTGGGCGAGACGCAGTTTCACGTAAAGCTGCTCGTGCGTAACCGCGAAGACAAGATGATCACCCCCAACAAGGGCGAGCTGTTGAGCGAGGTGGGTCAGGCCGTGCGACTCGCCGAAGGCAACAACGACGAGCTGGCCGAGGCGATTCAGGCTCCGGCGTATCACGAGCTGTTCAAGGGCTTCGAGGGCGACCCCGAGACCGACGACGTGCGCTTCGAGGTCGATCTCACGTTTGGCGGCAGCGCGCGCAACGCGGTGCCGACGCGCAACGGCCAGTACGCCGTGTTTGGCCGCATCGACGGCTACCCCGAGAAAATGCCGAGCGAGAGCGACATCAAGGCGATGACCGTGACGCCCGAAGGCAAAGTGCTGTGGCAGGGCAACGAGCCTTACGTGCGCACACCGTACATCACCGTCGAGACGCTGCGCCTGTCGCGCAACCCGTTCATGCGTCCGATGCTGGAGCTTGCGACCCGCAACGTCTCAACCAACTCGATGGATACCCAGCACAACAACGACGGCGCGATCGCGGTGCTCAATCAGTACAACACGCTCGTGACCGACGCGCAGGCGCGCGGTGACTGGCCCGCCGAAGAGCACGACTTCTTGAACAAGACGGCGCAGTGCACGGCGGCGTGGGCGCACTTTCGCCAGCAGGCGGGCGGCGTCAAGGTGCTCGCCGGCAACATCTCGCGCGAGGTCGCGCTTTCGCTCACCGCAAACCTCGACCGCGTCCGCAAAGAGTGTAACGCGCTGCACACTGCCGAAGACGTGACGTTCTCGCGCGACGCCGAGATTCAACCCATTGAGTCGCGGCTCGTCTTCTCGCCGTATGGCTCAGAGATTCGCCTGCGCACGCAGTCGATTGAGTTGTTGCGCCACATCGTCGCGCGCATCGACCTCGCGCTCGGCGCCGCATCGCAGGCCAACCTCTCGGCGTCGCTCTCACAGAAAGAGCAGCAGATGCAGGCGCTGATGGCGCGCATCGCCGACCTCGAAAAGATGAATGAGCGGCTCGATGCGCTGCGCGAAAAGCTCGCGGGCCTCTCGAAGTACGGCATCGAAGTCATCAACATGGGCGACCGGCTCGTGCTGCGACTTCCGGGTGACGTGCTCTTCAAGTCGGGCAAGACCAACCTAGAAAAACCGGCCCGAGACGTGTTGATGCAGGTCGCCGACGCGATTCGCGGCAACGCCGAGCTTGCCAGCAAGCGCTACCAGGTCGCCGGTCACACCGACAACGTCGGCAAATACGAGAAGAACCTCAACCTGTCGCTGATGCGCGCGCAGGAAGTCACGCTGTTTCTCACCTCGGCAAAGGGCGGTGGGCTGCCGCGTGAGAACTTCAGCGCGGCGGGCTTTGCCGACCTCGAACCGGTGATGAGCAACGACACCAAAGAGGGCCAGCAGAAAAACCGTCGCGTCGAGCTGACGCTGATGCCCGACCTCTCGCAGATCAAGAGCCTCTCGAAAGAGGCCGAGTCGGTCAAAAAGTAACCGACGAGACAGATCGCGCAACGACGGCGGTGAGGCGACACGCTTTACCGCCGTTTTTCTTATCCCTCGTTCGCTCAGTTGCACCCCGTCGGCCCTGCGTAGGCTTTCGTCGGGTCTGCGTCGGGTCTGCGTCGGCGTGTTGATGCGCAAGCAGCCGTGCGAGGGCGAAAGAAGCGAGACGATGCTAGTTGACCTTGAAGAGCATCGCGTCGGCGGGGGCGTTGACCTCGATCTTTACGATCTCGCGACGAAAGACCCGCTTGCCGTCTTTCCAGCGTTCGATGACCCGTGGAGCGACCCCGCCCGTCACCGGTGAATCCCACTCAAGGTAGCGCTCTTCGTCATCGGTTGTCTTGCGGGTGTGCAGGTACCGCAGCGGCGTGTAGTCATCTTTGTTGAGCCACAGTTGCGCGCTCGTCGTATCGCCCGGGTTGGCGCCGACGACCGAGCAGATGATGCCACGAAAGCGGTCGTACCGTTTTTTCGTCGTGTCGATGTTGAGTGCCTTGAGCCCGGCGTCGAGCTCTTCCTGCGTGCGGGCACCCGCAAGCACGAGCGTCAACGGGTCTGGCGGAGACTTGCCGCGCACCGCCTGACCCGTGTGGGGCTGCCACGTCGTCTCTCTTCCATCACGCACGAAGACCGACTTGCCGCGCGCGTCGATCATCTCGCTGCGCCACCGCGCGTCGCGTTCGACCCACTCGATCGCTTCGGCGACCGACTCGGCATCGCCACTGCCCGAGATGACGCGGGCCGTGATGCGCATCCGCTCGACCTTTTTGGCGATGCGCGAAGCCGCAAGTTCTTTGAGCATGTACCCGACGGGAAGCTGGTACGCGCGCGCCGTCTCACCGCCCGACGAAATGGCGGCGAAGAGCATGATCACGGTGAGCGTGAGCGAGGTGTTGCGGCGCATCATGGGCACTCAGGGGTTGCAAACGTCGCTAGCGGTCGAGCCTACTTGCAGTCGAGGTTGTCTTCGAGCACGCCGCCCGCCAGCACCTCTTCCATGATCTTGCGCAGCGCCGGCACGCGCGACGCGAGAAACATCTGGGTGCGCAGGTAGCCCTGCATGTCACCGGCGTCGAGGCGCAGCCCTTCGTAGCGCACGCCGATGAGTTTTCTCTCGCGCGCAAATTTCTGCAGCGCGTCGGTCACCTGAATCTCGCCGATCGCCCCTTCGCCCGTCTGTTCGATGCAGGCAAACAGATGCGGAGAAGCGATGTAGCGGCCCATGATCGCGAGATCGCTCGGAGCCTCACCGGCCTTGGGCTTTTCGACGAGCGTGTCGATCTCGAAGGTGCGCTGGTCGAGCTGTTTACCGGCGACGATACCGTAGCGGTGCGCCTCACCGGCGGGCACCTTGACGAGCGCAATCGCCCCATCGGCGTTGTGTTTATTGCAGGCCGCGATCATCTGCGCGAGACACGGCGGGTCGCAAAACATCACGTCGTCGGGCAGCGCGATCGCAAAGTGCCCATCGCCGACGGCATGTTTGGCGCAGAGAATCGCGTGTCCGAGCCCCTTTTGTTCGTCCTGATAGACGCTCAGCACCTCGTCGAAGAGTCGCGTTGGCGCGGTGACGGCGGCAAGCTCACGGGCCTTGTTCTTGCGGCGCAGCTCGTCTTCGAGCGCCACGTCGCGAATGAAGTAGTGGGCAATCGCCTCTTTGCCTTTGGCGATGACGAGGGCGACGCGCTTGATTCCGCAGGCGTGGGCCTCTTCGGCGGCGTAGTGAATCGCCGGTTTGTCGTTGATCGGCAAAAGCTCTTTGGCCTGCGATTTCGAGAGCGGAAGCACGCGCGTGCCGAGGCCTGCGGCGGGCACGACGAGGGTCGAGACGTTCATCGATGACTCCTTACAACTGAACCCTTACGGTTGCGGCGCAAGGTAGCAGAGGCAGGGCCGAGAGTGAATGTTTTGGCGAGGCGATTGCGCGGGCTTTCGCGTTTGCTCACTGCGCCGAACACGTGCAGTCGAGTCCGTTGAGGCGCACGCGGCGCAAGGGGCTTGGTTTGCCCGCCGCGCTGAAGCTGAACGTCGCATATTGCGTGTCGGCCGGTGGTGTCCACGTGAATGCGCGTGCGCGCACGCCGCTCGCCGTCTGTTCAAGCAACGCCCCCGTCGCCGAGAGAATCGTCGCCGGGTCAGTCAGCTCAAATTGCAACGCCCACCCCGCGTTGGCACGGGGGATACCCGAAAACGTGATGTTGATGACCGCCGCGAACCGCACCGCGTCGATGGGTGCAGCAGCCAGCTTCACGTCGCACGTGTAGTCGGCCTCATCGCTGCCGCCGCCGCCACTCGCATCGTCGTCATTGCTCGCATCGTCGTCGTCATCATCGTCGGACGCATCATCGTCGTCGCTCGCATCGTCGTCATCGCTTGCATCGTCGTCGTCACTCGCATCGTCGTCATCACTCGCATCGTCGTCATCGTCGGAACCATCCGAACCGCCAGACGCCGCAAGGGCGACACCGACAAAACAGCCAAGCGACGCGGTCTTGAATGTGACCGAATCCGACGTGAGCGACGAGGCGATCGGGGTCCACGATCCGCTCGCAGGGTCGGTCAGCGTGAGAATGATCATCCGCGTGAAAAACTCGGAGGGGGCATAAAACGACAGCGTGATCGGCTTTGCCAGCGTCGCGCCAACCGGTCGCACCGAGACGATGTCGGTCACCACATCAAACTGCGTCGGCACGGGCGGCGCGCCCTCACAACCAATGTCGATGGTCACACCATCGGTATCGACGAACGTACCACCCGGAATAAAAATCTCAGCGTTGCCGATGCGAATCGTCGTCGCCGGAGCATCGTCGTCGCCACCGCCCACATTGTCGTCGTCGTCGTCATCCGCGCTCGCGTCGTCGTCATCGCCTGGCGTGTCGTCGCTACCCGTGTCTCCACTCGCGCTCACACAACGCCCGGCCTCGCACGCAAGCCCCGCTGCGCACTCGTCGTCAGAGTCACACGCGTCACCAACCGCGGCATCGTCGTCGTCATCTGCCCCACCCGTCTGCACCGGTACCTCGTTGCCACTGCAAGCGGTGATACCAGCACAGGCGGCGACCAGCACGACGGCAACACAAACAGAGTTGTAAGGGCGAACGCGCGTCATCATGGCTCAAGCATCATCAACGAGTCCGGTAGAGCACCACGCGAGCCCGCCGCCCAACCCACACACCATCTCGCGCACAGAACGAGCATTCTACAACGACGCCATGCCGCAAGCAAGCGCGCAATCTAAGTCAACCACCCGCCGCGCCTGCGCAGCCTCTGCAAACCGCGCCGTTGACTTCCGCCACGGTGCCGGTAGGGTTGCGCGATGCGAACAACACGTCACAAACCTCGTTCCCGCCTGCTCTCGACCCTTGCCGCCGCGACCGCCTGCGTCGCCTGCCTCGGCACGCTCGCGCCCTCTCACGACGCCGCCGCCGACAGTCAGGCGCTTGCCGACGTGCGCAAAGGGCTCACCTTCGACGAGGCCGGACGCGACGAAGAGGTCAAGGCGTTTCTCGGCGGTGACCTCGAAGGCAAAACACTCGACCTCTCGAAGACCGAAGATGTCTTCAAACTCGCCGACGGCCAGGCCGCGCTCGCGAAGTTCAACGAATCGAACGCCACCCTTGAGACCCTCGTCGCGCGCGGCGCACCACCCGACGGCTACTACTGGCGCCAGTCGCGCAACTACTTTCTCATCGGCGAGTACCTTCCGCTGACCGACAAAAAAGGGCGGATGAAAGCCTACAACGCCCAGATTCGCGCCGCCGAAGAGTGCCTCACCAAATACCCCAACAGCCCCGATTGCCGCCTGTTTCGCGCCCTCGGCAAGGGCCGCCGCGCAACGACGATGGGCCTTGTCCGCGCGTTTCTGCGCGGCAAGTTTCACCCCAAAGAGTTCATCGAAGAGGTCGAAAAGGTCATCGCCGCAAAGCCTGCCTACGTCGCACCCGGCAAGGTCTACAGCACGCTCGGCAACGCCTACATTCTCGCCTCGATCTTCTACCGCACCGCCCCGCGCGGATTTTTCGCGAAGATGCTGATCGGTGTCGAAGGCGACACCGAAAAATCGGCCGACTACGGGTCGCGCGCCGTCAAAGAGCTGCCCAACGCGCTCATCTACCGCAAAGAGTTTGGTATCGCGCTCATGTGCTACGGCACCGAAAAGAGCGTCAACAAGGCAGTTGAGCGCGCCAAGAAAGAACTCACCAAAACCACCCAGTTGCGCGCCCGCTCGTGGCTCGACCGCCTCGATCAAGAGCACGCCAAACTCTTCGCCACACGCCCCGACCTGCAAAAGCTCGCCTGCAAATACAACCGCGACGGATTCCAGGACCCCGAGGCCGACTACAAAAAAGAGAAGGGCGACGAAGCCCCGCAGCCAAAATGACCGAGAGTTTGTGACTTGACGCCACGTGCCGCTCGTGGCCGACTAGGCTGCATGATGAACGAGGACGAAAACTCAGTTCCAGGTGCCGCCGCGACAACCGCCACGAGTTCATGGCCTGACGTCTCTCCGCCGAATGAAGAGTTCGACCCGGTGGACCCGGTGTTGCGGGCGCAGATCAATGCCCTCGATGAAAAAGTGCGCGCCGAGATTGTTTTCGGCACACTCGTCGTGCAACCAAGCCCCGCCGTCTTTCACCAGAACGTCGTTGGCGGGCTCATCGTCGAAACCGACGGACCCTTCCGACGCGGGCGCGGCGGTCCCGGTGGCTGGCTCTTTCTCGCCGATCAGCAAATTCGCCTCGGCACCCACGTCGTGCGCCCCGACATCGCCGGCTGGCGCCGCGAACGCATGCCCACCCTGCCCAAGGTCGCCGAAGTCAGCCTCGCCCCCGACTGGATATGCGAGGTCCACTCGCCCTCAAATCGCGGCTACGACCGCGTCAAAAAAGCGCTGCTCTACCGCGAGCAGAAAATTCCATACCTCTGGTTCGTCGAACCCGACGACCAGACGCTCGAAGTCTTCAAACTCAACAGCGACGGACTCTATGTGCTGCTCGCGACCCACACCGGCGACGAAAAAATCCGCGCCGAACCCTTCGACGCGGTCGAGATCAACCTCGGTACACTGTGGGAACTGTAGACCGCGTGGCTCAGCGACGCGCGCTGACCTTCGCCATCGCACGCTGAAGCTGCGCTTCCATCACGTCAAAGTCGTCGTCAAACGCCGACTTGCCTGACAAGGCAGCCTCGGCTGCCGCAAGCTCTTCGCGCGCCTTGTGCATGTCGATCTCACCCGCGCTCTCGGCGTACTCGACCATCACGCGCACCGTGTCATCGACCACATCGATGAAGCCATCGGCGACGACGAAGCGATGCTCGCCGGCTGCGTCTTTGCACGTCACCTCGCCCGCCTTGATCAGCGTGAGGTAGAGCGTGTGACCGGGCAGCACGCCAAACTCACCGTTGATGCCGGGGGCGGTGAACTCGACGGCACTGTCGCTCTTGAATGCGCGGCCTTCGGGCGTGACGATTTCGACTTGCATAACGGGTCACCCTCACCCAGCCCCCTCGCCGCCTGTTGCGACGAGAGCGCGGGCCAGCGGTTGCGGCTTACGCCTTCGCGAGCTTGGCGCCCTTTTCGACCGCCTCTTCAATCGTACCGACCATGTAGAACGCCTGCTCGGGCAGGTTGTCGTGCTTACCG
>CAZXXB010000049.1:8914-18471 GCA_964644185.1 uncultured Myxococcota bacterium | reverse complement strand
TCCTCGAGCGACGCGATGCCGCCGTCGTGCATGGAGGGGGCGGTGACGGCGATGTTGCGCAGCGTCGGCGCGCGAAACCGTCCCATGTCGGCGGGGTCAAGGGTCACCTCGATGAGCCCCTGGTCGCGGGCCGGGTATGCACCATTTCCATCAACGTTGTAGAGCCCGTTGTTCTGAAAGTTGAGTTCATCTGAGGCCTGATGGTCAAAGCGAATCGACCCAGTGAAGTTGAACCCGCCGTGGCAATGGAAACATTCCATGCGTTCCGAGAAAAAGAGGTCCATGCCGCGTCGTGCCGAGTCGGAGAGCGCATCGCGTTCGCCCTGATAGACGAAGCGGTCGTAGGCTGAGTTGCCCGAGATCAGGGTGCGCTCGAAGCTCGCTATGGCCTTTGCAACATGCTCGATGTCGAACGGGTCTTCTTCTGCTGGAAACGCCTGAGTAAAGAGCGCCTGATACGTTTCGTCGGCGCGCAGGCGCGCGATCAGCTCGTCTTCGCGCCCAGACATGCCGAGTTCAACAGGCGACTCGCCAAAAATCGGCACGAGCGCCTGTCGCTCGAGTTCGACGAGCAAAGGGTTCGCCCACGTTTGCGCCGAGTTGTAGAGCACGTTGGTGAGGCTCATGGCGTTGCGGCGATGCACCTCGTTGGTCGAGCCCAGCGCCGTCGTGCGTCCATCGGTGAACGCACGCGACTGATCGTGGCACGATGCGCACGACTGGGTCTCGTTGCCTGAAAGACGAACATCGTAGAAGAGAAGCCGCCCCAGTTGAGCAGAGGCCTCGGTCAGTGGGTTGTCGGCGGGTATTGCTGGGCGCGGAAACCCGGCAGGCAGCGACAGGAACCCGTTGGCTCCGAACGGGTCGTAGGTGTCGTCGGTGTCGGAATCGTCGGCAGTGTCGGTCGGTTCGTCTGTGTCGCCCGAGCCACCTGCCTGACCGGTCTCGCCTGTTTCACCCGGGGCGTCGCCCGTATCGCTCGCGTCGCTGTCGTCACACGAAGTGACGAGGGCGAGCGAGACAGTGAAGGCGGCGACACCCCACACGACGGCGCATTGATGAGCCTCTCGTCGCAAAAGCCGTGCTGCCAACGCGTGCATCGCCGCCTCATCTGCCAAGCGTGTGCTCAGCCGTTTACTTCGCCGTGAAGAACGACTGCTTTCCAGCGGGGTTTGAACCGATCGCGAGCCCAAGCTTCGCGAAAATCGTCGTGCACTCGGGGTCGTTCGGTGCCGACATGCAGCCCGGTGCGGTATCGGGCGTGTTCATCTTCACGTCAACATCTTTCAGCAGTTGAACAGCGTCGGTCACCACCACCGTTGAGCCGAGCGTGAAATCTGTGATCTCGACTTCCATCACGTTCGGGTTGGCGCATGGGGCGGCTGGTGCCGATGTCGGGGCGTCGCTCGCGCAGCCGGTCGAACCAAGGTGGACGAAGAAGCCTGTCGCACCGCCGTGGCCGCCGTCGTCATCGTCGTCCGTGGCGGGTACCGAGCCGCTCTCGGTGTCGTCAACGGTGTCGCGCGCGGTGTCGCTCGACGTGGCGCCGTGGTCGTGACCCTCGTGCATCGAGCCCCTCATGTCACCCATCGCGACCGCGCCATCGATGCGGATGAACTTGTAGCCCGACTGCCATATCCAGAACATCGAGGTGAGGTTGAGGGGTGCGGCTGCGGTCGCGGCATCGGCGTGGTTCTTCTCGTACGGTACGCCAACCTTGAAGCGAAGCGCGGCATAGTCATCGTCGGGCGCTTTGCCGGTCAGCGTGGTGTGAAGATCGGGGGTGCCGCCTTCGGCGCACGACCCGCTGGCGTCTTCGAAATCCATGAGGGCGAGGCCGTCTGCCTGAAACTTGCCGTCGTCGTCGAGCGTGACGGGGCGCTCGAAACCTCCTGCGGTCACGAGGCGAACGTCGTGAACGTAGAATCGGTAATCTGAGAACGTGAACTTTGCCTTCGTCGAGCCGACATCGTTGATCATCGCGCCGCACTTGAACGGCACGCCGCCAGTAAGCGCCTCAAACTTGATCGCGACGGGCACATCGCCGGATGCGTCGTCATCGTCATCGCTCGTCGCGTCGTCGCCCGTCTCGGTGCTGGTGTCGTCACCGGTGTCGTCGTCGTCATCACCACAGCCGATGAGGCCGACAGGAACAATCATCGCCAACGCCAGGAGCGTGACCGCAAAAAAAATGAAAACGCTTCACTCTCAGACCTCGCTTTCGCCCCAATCGGCGCATGATGGCGCGCGAATCAAGTTCGCCGCACATCGAGTTCGCGAGACCGATAGCGAATTCATTGGGCCATCACAATCCGAAACGGGGTATATGCTATGAAGAGTCTGTGTACGGTTGAAACCTTGCCGTGCATTGCGTAAGAGGCTCGCGCGCGCGTGGCAACGCATCGTGGGCCGATTCGCGCGGAGATTTCAACGATGAGCAGCGACGTTTCAGGTAAGGTTGAGTTGCACGGCACGACGGTGCTCTGCGTGCGCCGAGACGGAAAGACCGTGATCGCGGCGGACGGACAGGTAAGCTTCAACAACACGGTACTGAAGGCGACGAGCCGCAAAGTACGGCGTCTGCACGACGGACGCATTCTTGCAGGCTTTGCGGGCTCGACCGCCGATGCACTGACGCTGTTTGAGCGGTTTGAAGCAAAGCTACAGGCCCACAGTGGTCAGCTCACCCGAGCGGCGGTCGAGATGGCGAAAGACTGGCGCACCGATCGCGCACTGCGCAAGCTCGAAGCGATGCTGCTCGTCGCAGACAACCGGACGACATTGCTGCTCACTGGTAACGGTGACGTCATCGAGCCCGACGGCCAAGTCATCGCGATTGGCTCTGGGGGGTCGTTCGCGCGCGCTGCCGCCGAAGCACTTGTCGCCCACTCGCAGCTGTCGGCGCGAGAAATCGCCGAATCGTCGATGCGCATTGCCGCCGATATCTGCATCTACACCAACCACAACATCGTCGTGGAAGAACTCGCGTGAGCATTCAACAACTTACCCCGCGTCAAATCGTCGCTGAACTCGACCGCTACATCGTCGGGCAAGCGGCCGCCAAAAAGGCTGTTGCCATTGCGATGCGCTCGCGGTTTCGCCGCCAGCTTGTCGATGCACCGTTGCGCGATGACATTGCGCCGAAGAATATCATCCTCATTGGTCCAACCGGCGTCGGCAAGACCGAAATCGCGCGCCGAATCGCAAAGCTGGCGCAGGCCCCGTTTGTAAAGGTTGAAGCGTCAAAGTTCACCGAGGTTGGGTATGTCGGGCGCGATGTCGAGTCGATGATTCGCGACCTGACCGAGGTTGGGATCAAGCTCGTGCGTGCCGAATGGAACGCTCGTGTGCGTGACAAGGCAACACTCGCCGTCGAAGATCGCATTCTCGATGCATTGTTGCCGCGTGAGTCGGCTCCATTGCCGGTTGACCCACCCGATGCCGACAACCCGACGAATAGTTCGCGTGAACGACTGCGCAAGATGTTGCGTGACGGGGCGCTCGATCAACGCAAGATTGAGGTTGAGGTGCGTGCGACGGGCACTCGCTTCATGCCGGTGTTTTCAGGTCAGGGCATGGAAGAAGTGGGGCTCAACTTTTCTGAAATGCTGGGCAATCTCATGCCGCAGCAGGGGCGCAAGCGTCAGGTGACGGTGGCCGAAGCACGCACGCTGCTGCTCGACGATGAGGCGGCCAAGTTGATCGACAACGAGGCGGTGACACGCGAGGCGATCGAGCGGGTCGAGACGACGGGCATCGTATTCATCGACGAGATTGACAAGATTGCAGCGCGTGAAGGTGCGCGCGGCGCCGACGTCTCGCGTGAAGGGGTGCAACGCGACCTGCTGCCGATCGTCGAGGGTTCAACCGTAAGCACGAAGCATGGAATGGTTCGCACCGACCACGTGCTCTTCATTGCCGGTGGTGCGTTTCACATCGCAAAGGTGAGCGACCTGATACCCGAGTTGCAGGGTCGCTTTCCAATTCGGCAAGAGCTTTCGTCACTCAGCGAAGACGACTTCTTTCGTATTCTGACAGAACCCGACAATGCGCTCACGCGGCAATACGAGGCGTTGATGCGCACCGAGGGCGTCGAGTTGGAGTTCACCGAAGACGCATTGCGCGAGTTGGCGCGACTTGCGGATGAGGTCAACCGCACGACGGAAAACGTCGGCGCGCGGCGGTTGCACACCCTGCTCGAAAAGCTGCTCGAAGATGTGTCGTTCAACGCGCCCGACATGCCGGGCACGCGAATCGTCGTCGACGTGCCGTTTGTGCGTGCACAGCTTGCGGGCATCGTCGCCAACACCGATCTGAGCCGCTACATACTGTGAGCCCCGTTCGCGAGCTAGAGACTCTTCAGGTACTCGACGAGCGCGGCACGGTCGGCGTCTTCAAGTGATGCGCCCCACTCGTGCCCACCGTTGTCGTTGCCCGATTTCGTTGTGTCGACGGTGAAGTCACCACGCTTGAACAACTTCGGACGTTCGCTCGCTGGTTTGAGCAGGTCTTCGAGCGTTGGCACGCTGCCGTTGTGCAGATACGGAGCCGTGTAGGCGAGCCCGCGCAAGATCGCGACACGGTAGCCGTCGGTCTGCTTCACTTTGAGTTTCTTCTCTACGATGAAGCTCACGTAAGGCGCGAAGCTCGGGTCGAAGCCGTCGCCATCTTGCAGGCCCATGTGAGCGGGGCTCGTGCGAATCGATCCGGTCGGGAAGGCGGGGTCTTCGCCCGGGAGGCGCTCTTTGCCGTTGGCGTCAAGATCGACCGTCGTGACGCCGTCGAGCGACGGGTTGTCGACGTGGTGACAGAGATTGCACGATTGCTCTTCAAACACCTCGGCACCACGGGCGATGAGATCTGCGTCGCCTTGAGGAGGAGGAGGCGCCAACATGCCACCGAAGAACTCGACGAATGGTGCGAGCTTGTCTTCATCTGGGAATGGGGTTTTTGCCTTGCGGTCATCGGGGTAACCCGCCCCTGCGCCAAACAGCGAGAGATAGACCTCTGAGCGAACGTCTTGCCCCGTGCCGAGGTAGTTGAGGTTGCTGCGCTCGCCAAGTTGCAGATACGGAGGAAAGTCGACCGGAATGATGAAGTCTGACCCGTCTTGTTCGGCGCCGATTCGTCCAGGTCCGTAGTCCTTCGCGCGCGCGTTGTTGTCGCGCAACGATGGATTACCGGCGGCGACCCAGCGCTCATCGACATCGGCGGCGAAGCTGTTGAAGTCGAGTGTCGTGGCAGGCAGCCCGAGCCAGACGGTACCGTCGGGTAGCTGTTGCGCGTGGCAGAGCGCGCAGGTCTGAGCAACCTTTTCGGGCTCATACGTGCCACGCTTCAACCCAACCGGCAGATCGTCTGTCGGGTCTGGAATGAAGCCATAACGCGCGAACTGATTGCCAAAAACCTCGGGCTCGGTCTCAGCCAGCGCAATCAGAAAGTCGGCTGGCGGAAGGCTGTCGAGCCGCTCAAGTCCCCACGTATTGTAGAGAAAATCGGTGAAACCATCGTGGCGAGTCGTGCCCCGTTCGGGCTCGTTGCCAAACGTGAGCGGTTCGACGCCGCCTGTGTCGTCATCGTCGTCGGTACCCGACGCGTCGTCATCGTCGTCGGTGCTCGTCGCGTCGTCGTCGTCGTCGGTGCCCGACGCGTCGTCATCGTCGTCGGTGCTCGTCGCGTCGTCATCGTCGTCGGTGCCCGACGCGTCGTCATCGTCGTCGGTGCTCGTCGCAGCGTCATCGTTTGCGGTTGTCGCATCGTCATCATCGTCGCCGCACCCGGTGAGGGCGGCATGAAACGACAGGGTCATCATCGCGAGCAGCAGCAGCGCAAGAGACGCGTGGGCAAGTGGTCGCTGCGCCTGACCCTGTAACGACTGGAATCTGATCATGACTCAAATCTCCCCTCGAATCACTTCAGAGCGAACGCAGGTAGGCGACGAGCGCGTCTAAATCTGCCTGCGTCAGCTTCGATGTCTTGCCGTGCGTATCAGTTTTGTTGTGTTTCACAAACAGTTCTTCGAGCGTCGCCGCGCGCCCGTCGTGCAAATAGGGCGCTCGTGCGCGAACCCCGAGCAGCGTTGGCGTCACGACCCCGCCAGGCACGCGCGCATCGACATCGTTGGTGTCGGCAACCACCTCATGTCGCTGACCATCCGTGAGCCCTGCCCCGGCGTGGCACGCGAAGCAGCCGACTTCACCCGATTGAAACAGCGCACGGCCGGCTTCCACGAGCGCGCGACCTTCGTCGCTCGCCGGTGTGACGGGCACGGGGATTGGCGCCTCATTCATGTAGGCGGCAATGGCCTCAAAATCGACCAACAGCCCTTCGCCCTGCATCAATTCGCGCGCGGTGGTACTCGCCAGCAGCGCGGCGTCGGTGAACTCAGCATCCCAATGATACGGTGCGAAGGCGGTTTTCGCGTTCCACGCGGCGGGGGTGCGACGAAGCTTGCGCGGTACGCCGGGGGTGTGAAGAAACCAGTTCAGCCCGTCTTCACCGCCGCCCGGATGGCACGTCGCGCACGTCACGACACCGCTCGGGGTAAGCTGAATGTTGGTCGCATCGTGGAAGAGCGAGCGTCCCTTGAGTGCGGCGGCAGTGTAACGTAGCGGGTTCACCGCGCGGGTACGTTCTGCCGGGTCGGCGACAAATCGCGTTGCGCTGAGGTCCGTTGAGTCAACCGGTGCGTCAATGCGTGCGACCGACCAGGCAAAACCCGAATCGACGTAGGCATGCTTTCCGTCGCGCGTCACGACGATTCCGCGTGGGCCCGCGTTAACACGGGTGTGCTGCACGAGGCGCAGTTCGGCGGACGGCGTCGCCGTTGTCGCGGCATCAAGCGTCGCGACGTTTGATGTGTAGCGATGAGTGACCCAGAGTTGTCGCGTTGCGGGTGCGTAGGCAATCGCCGATGGTCCTGAGAACACACGCAGTCCGCCGTCGAATCGGGCGTAGCGACCACCGAAGGGTGAGACCAGGCGAGGCTCGATGCGCGGGGTTCCATCAAGCACGTTGCCGTAGCCGCCCTCTTCTGCCGGACGCTCTCGGTCTCCGTCGTGATCGACGAGCTGAAACGCGCCAGCAAAGAGAGCGGCATCGCCAGCGACTGAACGAGGCAGAGACGCGAGCGAGTCAAACTGAGAGACGGCGCGCCTGCCCCATGCGGGGTCGGCGACTATCTCGACCGTAACGTAGCGTGGCAGCGCATCTCGATCAAAGCGCACCTGCACCGTGGTCTCATCTGTTTGGTCGGGCAATTCATCGGTGCGCAGAAGCCAGAGTTCTCCGCGACGCGAAAGGCTGACAGCCAACGTTGTGCCGTTGACGGCCAACGCGCCCGGATACTCGCCGAGGTGTAGTTGATGCGTGACACCCAACGATTGTGAGTCGATGCGTATGATCGTGGCGTCGTAGGGGCATGCCACCCACACAGCGTCACACACGACGTTCTCGCAGACGATCGATGACGTGCCGCCGCAGGGCATCTGGGCCTGCTTGACGATCGGCACAGCGCTGGCATCGGAAGCGGCAAGCAAATCCGCAAGGCGAATGCGGGCGACCGTCGGGTCGTAGAGGTGGGTCACGATGACCCCGTCGCCTGCGACTGCAAGTTGTTCGGGTGCGACACCAACCTCGACCGAACGCGTCACGTCGAGCGAAGCAGCATCGACGACGACGACGCGATTGTCGTCGGGCGAAGTCAGCACGAGCCGTGACTCGTCGGCAATCAGCGCAATCGTCGTACTCGCCGCGAGAAACAACGATGAATTGTCGGTGTCGCCTGTCTCACCCGAATCGCCTGAATCGCCTGTACCGACGTCGTCATCCGTTTCCGCGCCGACATCGGTGGAATCTGCAGTGTCGCCGGTCTCTCCACTCGTTGTATCGTCTACCGGCCCGTCGTCATCGCAGGCGGTGAGCGGGCAGGCGAGCGTCGCTGCGAGCAACGCAAACAAAGCGGCCCCGTGGTTCTCGAAAAAACCTCGGGGCCAGCATGGTAGAGGTCGAATCACAGCGATCAGAAATTGCCTTCGGGCAGTGTGATGGCGAACTGCACGTCGAACGGCTGCTCGTAGCACTTGAGTTCGAAGCCCCCGATGGGGATGAACACCGGGTCGCCGACGTCGGGCGAGGGGTCGTCTTCGTCGGCGTTGTTGTCGATATCCATGAACCCGAGAATCTGGTACGCGCCAGCGGGAACTTGTTCGTCGATGATGAACTCATCGGAAGACTCGCCGTTGCGCACATCAACACCGTCGAAATCAAAGCTCGCGACGGCGGAGGTGCCCTCTTTGGGGCCGCCGATCGTGACATCTTCCGAGCGGTAGATGCTGCCGTAGACGTGACCGACGAGGGGTGCCTTGAGCCGACCTTCCTTTTCCTGCTTGCGAATGACGTCGGAAGTCTCAAATCGCACCTTGAAGCGGCCCTGTGGGGCCTCGTAGCTACCAAGCTTCGTGCAGTCGGTATTCTTGGTCGGCCATTCGTCGGGCACGTCGATGGTCTGCGGGTAGGCGACAAAATCAACGTCGCGCAAAAAGTTTGTCGGCGACTCAACGGCGTAGGCGATGTCGAACCGACCCGCTTTGGCACCCGCGACAACCGCGACGACGCCGCCCGATTGCGGGTCATCGTAGTAAAACGGAGACTGCCAGTCGGTGAACGGAAGGTTGTTCTTGGCCTCTTGCTCGTTCTGCTCAAGCATCGTCAAGACAGCTTGACGAAACTGGTCGCCGGCAATGAATGATGCAGGGGCGCGGGCGATGGGCACGCGGGTGCCGTCGACCTTGACGACTTCAAACGCCACATCGACGATCTTCTCTTTCAGCAGGGGCGTCACGGTGAGGCGCAGCCAGCGGTGTGGCAGAAGCTGAAAATCTTTGAAGTTCTGGTCGGCACCGGGCGATATGCCGTACGCGCGCTGAACGAAGAACGAAAATTCGTCGCGCGACGGGCGGAACCACGCGGTACCGGCGATCGATTCGTAGGGTTGGCCGGTGAAGGCTGGGGCGTTGACCTTGCCGTCAAGCAGCGATGTCTGCGGGGTGTTGAAGCTGACGATCATCTTCGTGCGCGGCTCACGGTCGGGCACGAAATCAAAGCGGATGTTCATGCTTCCGCCGTTTGAAGACCGCGCGCGGTACTCAAGCCAGAACGGCTCGCCACCGATGCCGCCTTCTTCGGCCTGCTTATCGAGCGCGGTCTTTGCCGCGACCTCAACGGTATCGAGAAAGAGTTGCCCGTAGGCGCGCGAGGCGGGTACCCGCACCATCGTACGGCGCTTATCGCTTTCGCTCGTTGGCTCAACGGGAATCAGATCGCCTGTAATGATCACCTGGTCGGGGGTGCGCTCATCGGCGGCGGTCGTCAACCAGATGTTGTCTTTCAGCCGCGCGTCTTTGACGTATTGGCCCGATGCCGCGGCTTCGCCGAAGAACGGACTCATGAACTCGAGAAATTCGTCGAGCGTCATGTTGCGCTCGACGGTGACACCGATGAACTCGATCGGATTCGAACGGGGGCGGAAGCTGCCAACTTCTTCGTCGTCACCCGTG
>CAZXXB010000049.1:0-8899 GCA_964644185.1 uncultured Myxococcota bacterium | reverse complement strand
ACCCGTCTCGCCATCGGTCGCATCATCATCGTCGCCCGCAGCGTCATCGTCGTCCGACGCGGCGTCGTTGTCGTCATCGTCAGTGGTTGCATCGTCGTCATCCGCAACGGCGGCGGTGGTGTCGCAGCGCGTGCCATCTGCATCTGACGCATTGTCACACGCTGAAGTGGCAAACGTCACGAGCACGAGCACGCAGGTCGTGAGCAGGGTCGAGGCGACAGGCGACTTTGCGCAGTGCGCCGAAACGAGGGGGGAACAAACGCGCGATGACGACACCAACGCCGTCAGTGACTTGCCAGACAACTCAACCATTGCTGCCGCTCCTTATCGATGACCAGATGAACACATTCGGGCGCTACAATAAGACAGCGTTTACGCGTCGTGGCAAGCGCGACCACTGACGCGACGCGGCAGTACCAGGCTGCAACGGCAACGTCTGCGAAACGACACGGTGAAAATCTGGGGGCGCCCAATGGTCGAACTGGCTAGTCGCCGCTCGACGTGAACTTGTCGACTGCGTCTTCGATCAGTTCCTTGACGCCCTTTTTCTTCTTCTTGCCGCCAGTTTGCTGGGCCTCGCCCAAAGAGGCGCGCAACTCTTCAAGCAGCTCGCGCTGATGCGTCGTGAGCTTGCGCGGCACAACGACCTTGAGGTGCACAATCTGGTCGCCCTGCCCGCGTCCGTCGAGGTGGGGAATGCCCTGCCCTTTGAGCTTGTGTGTGTCGCCGGGTTGCGAACCGGCGGGCACCGACAGCGTCTCTTTGCCGTGCAGGGTCTCGACGTCGATGGAGGTACCCAGCGCCGCGTCGACGAGTGAAATCGTCTCTTCGCTGTGAACGTTGAAGCCGTCGCGCACGTAGCGCGCGTCTTGTTGCACGTCGAGCATCACGTAGAGGTCACCGGCGGCACCACCGAGGGCCCCGGCACCACCTTCACCACGCATGCGAAGCTGCATGCCGCTATCGACACCCGCCGGAATCTTCACCGTAACGCGACGCTCTTTGGGTACCCGCCCGCGTCCATTGCATGTGCCGCACGGGTCAACGATGGTGACGCCAGAGCCACGGCAGGCGCGGCAGGGGGTCGAGACGACGAAAAAGCCCTGCTGCATCATCTCCTGACCACTGCCATTGCAGACGCGACAGGTGACGGGCTTCGACCCGGGCTTCGAGCCGGTTCCGCCGCACGTGGGGCAGTTGACGTCGTGATCGAGGCGAATCTCTTGTTGCCCGCCGAGGGCGGCAGTTCGAAAATCGACACGCAACGTGTATTGCAGATCGGGGCCCCGGGTCGGGCCACCGCGCGTGCGACGTCCGCCGCCGCCAAACATGTCGCCGAAAATGTCGCCAAACGCCGAGAAGATGTCGCCAACGTCGTGGAACCCCTCGAAACCACGCCCCTTGAGCCCCTCGGCACCGAACTGATCGTAGATGCGGCGCTTGTCGGCGTCAGAGAGCACTTCGTAGGCCTCAGAGACCTTCTTGAACATCTCTTCGGCGTCTTTGTCGCCCTGATTGCGGTCGGGGTGGTACTTCAGTGCGAGTTGCCGGTATGCCTTTTTGATGGTGGCTGCATCGGCGTCGCGCGAGACGTTGAGAAGACTGTAGTAGTCGCTGGTGCCCTGCGCCATGTCACTTCGCTTTCATTTGGCGCTGCCATCGGTGGGCGTCGCCGTCGTTGCCTTACCCGCACGGGCGCGCACACCGCCCCAACAAAAAAAACGAACTCGACGCGTTACAGGCGTCCGACAATCACCTGCGCCGCTCGCAGCACCTGGTCGCCGCGGCGAAACCCGGGACGCACCTCGTGCAGGACGCGGTTTTCAAGCGCGGCATCGGTCACCGGCTGGGTCATCAACGCCTCGTGTAGCCCCGGGTCGAACGCGACACCCGAAGTCTCGATGCGCGCGACACCAAGCCCGCGCAAAACATCGCTGAACTGGGCGTGCACGAGGCGCAAGCCCTTTTCGATTGCGTTGGCCTCGCTGCCATCGTCGTGAGACGGCAACGCGGCGAGGGTGCGGTCGAGGTTGTCGAGCACATCAAAAAAGCGGGCGGCGAGCAGCCCCTTCTGGCGCTCAATCTCGTCTTCGCGTTCCTGCCTCAGCCGAGACTTGTAGGCTTCGACCTCGCGCGAGCTGTCTTGATGCGCGGTTGCCATCTCACGCATGCGGGCCTGCGTATCGGCGAGCGCCTTCTCGAGAAATGCTACTTTGTCTTCGAGTTGGCGGACAAAGCTCGGCTTCTGACCCGCGGGCGTCGTCGCGACGCTATCGAGATCGACGCCCGACTCGACGAGAGTGTTGAGGCGCCGGTCGACGACCTTGAAGCCTCGCGGTTCGTCTGCGTCACGGGCGGCTCTTTCGGCGTGTTCGGCGTCACCGAATTTGCTGGAAATCGTCATCTCGCTTGTCATCTTTTCGGGTTGGCTCTCAGGCGTCTCCGCCTCTCGGCTGCGTTGATCATCTCATGAGAACGAGCCCATAGCGACCGGGCGGCTCACCCGGCACGCATCGACGGGCGCGCATCAAACGCGGCAAAGCTAATCACGGTTGATCTTCCGTCAAGTCGCGAGAGTCGCGCGGCGGTTCAGGCAGGGGTTTCGGGCAAGCGCTGGCGTCATCGACACAGTCGCGAAATACGCGCAAGACACCCCTCTGTTCTTCTGAGATGCTGAAGGTTCCGCGGCACGCGTCATGCGGTTCTGGGTCGTTCGTCAAAAGTACTTGCAGGTCGGAACGGGGAAGCCGAAACGTCGCGACCTCAGACTCGTTCGAACCGCGGTCGGCGATGCGAAACTTGAGGTTGAGCACCGTCAAGGGGTTGCCCTTTGCACGCAGCACCACCCGATCGCATCCATCGAAGACGCGTCTCGGCACAATTGGGTGCTCGAGCTGCACCGTCACGGTTGGGCTGCCACGCAGCGCCTCGATGCGCACCTCAAGCTGTTCGGGGAGTGGATCGTTGGCACCCTCGCTGAGCGAAACTTTGATCGACTCGGCGCGAATCAGGTCGACACCTGTCAGCGGATCAAACTCGCGAACAACCCGTGCGGCACCCTCGTCGGTCGTGGTCGTCGCGACGGTGCGTGGGGGCGGCGCTTCAACCTCTGGGGTCGGCTGCACTTCTGGCGCTTCCGACGGAGGCAAGAACGGGTTGCGCACAGGGCCGGTCGCCTGACCCCGCGCGTTCAGGTTGGGTGCGCACGAGGCGACACCAATACCCAGCAAAGCGAAAGCACAAAGGCGAGCAACGGTAGCGAAACGATGGCTCACGTGAGTACCTCAACGGTTCTTCCGACGATGCGAAGCTTGCGGGAGGCGAGCCAGGCGACGACTTGCGGGTAAAGCTTGTGCTCTGCGACAAGAATCCGGGCCGAGAGGGTCTCTTCGGTGTCGCCCGCGAGTACCGGGACGGCCGCCTGCGCGACAATAGGGCCCGAGTCGGTGCCCGCATCGACAAAGTGCACGGTGCAACCCGCAACTTTGCAGCCGTATTCAAGCGCGTCACGTTGCCCGTGCGCACCGGGAAACGCCGGGAGCAGCGACGGGTGAATGTTGACAACCCGCTGCGCGAACGCGTCGAGCAACACGGGGGTTACGATGCGCGTGAAGCCTGCCATCACGACGAATTCGCAGCCGTGTTCGCGCAAAATACGCACCACCTCTGCATCAAAGGCTTCTCGCGAAAGTCCTTTGTGGTGCAGGCTCGCGGTCGCAATGCCGTTATCGCGGGCATAGTCGAGTGCGGGGGCGTCGGGTTTGTTCGAGAACACGAGCGCAATCTCTGCCGGGTACTCTGGCGAGCGGGCCGCCTCGACGATGGCCCGCATGTTCGAGCCCCTGCCACTCACCAGGATGCCGATTTTCGCACGCGCCATCACATCGCTCCGCCACTGAGAATGCGGTGTCGGATCATACCGAAACGCCGAGGCCGCCGACGCGGGCAAACTCATCGTTGCTCGCACACTCAACCGTCTCGCCAATAATGCGCGCGTCGAAGCCTGTCTCTTGCAACACGGCGACCGCGGCAGAAGCAGCCGCGGCATCGACGACGACGGCGAGCCCAATACCCATGTTGAACGTGCGCCACATGTCGCGGCGCGGGGTGCGGGCCGTCTCTTCGATGAAGCGCATGACGAGCGGAATATTCCACGAGGCGGGGTCGAGCCGAACCCCGACACCTTCGGGCAGCACGCGCGGAAGATTACCCGGAAGGCCACCACCCGTGATGTGGGCTGCGGCATGAAACGCTTCACCGAGGCGGGTCGTGAGTGCCGCAGTGGCTGCCGTGTAGATCACCGTCGGCTCGAGCAGTACCTGCGCAACCGTCTCTTGCGTACCGGGGAAGATGGCGTCGTGCGTAAGCCCCGCCACATCAAACACGACCTTGCGGAGCGAGTATCCGTTCGAATGGAGGCCGGAGGAAGGGAGGCCAATGACCGCGTCGCCGAGTCTGACGCGCGCGGCACCCCGCACTTGCGACCGGTCAACGATGCCGACGGCAAACCCGGCGAGGTCGAAGTCGCCATGCGCGTAGAAGCCGGGCATTTCGGCCGTCTCACCGCCGATCAGCGCCATGCCCGCAGTTTTACACCCGGCGGCGATGCCACCCACAACCTCGGCGGCCGCTTTGGGGTCGAGCTTGCCGGTAGCGTAGTAATCGAGAAAGAAAAGAGGCTTCGCGCCGCAGCAGATGAGGTCGTTGGCGCTCATCGCCACAAGGTCGATGCCCACAGTGTGGTAGATGCCCGACTTGATCGCGACGGCGAGTTTGGTGCCGACACCGTCGGTACATGAGACGAGCAGCGGGTCGCTCATGCCCGAGAGATCGGGGCGAAACAGCGCGGCAAAACCACCAACGCCTTCGAGCACTTCGGGGCCGTGGGTTGCTTTGACGAGGCGCGCGTAACGTTCGACGGCCTCGTCGCCAGCGTCGATGTCAACACCCGCATCGCGGTAGGTGATTGGGGCGTCTGCAGGGGCCAAACCGGCGCCCGGGTTTCGTGTGTTCGTCATGGCAGGCGCACCCTAATCTACAAGCAATCCATGCCGCAACCGGGGGCGCTGACGAACGTAGCGAAAGCCCGGCGTCAGGCGGCAGCGAGCGTGAGCAGGGTGACTTCGGGCGGCGCTCCGAGGCGCATGGGCGGCCCCCAATATCCGGCGCCGCGGTTGACATAGACCCACATGTCGCCGTGCCTGTGTAACCCAGACACGAATGGCTGTTGCAACGTAACGAGCCATGGGCCCGGGTAAAACTGACCGCCGTGGGTGTGACCGGAAAGTTGAAGGTCGTAGCCAGCTTTCGCCGCGCCAAAACACGAACGAGGTTGATGTGCCAGCAAAACACGCACGTCGCACTGCCCTGCCCCCTCGCACGCGGCAGCGGGGTCGCTCGTGTGCTGTACCCCGAAGCGATCGCCTGAATAATCGGCGATACCCGCGATCATGATTCGCGCCCCAGATGGATGCTCGATCATCGTGTGCCGGTTGTAGAGCACGTTGAAGTTGAGCCGCCGTGCTTCGTCGAGCCACTCGTCGATGCCCCAATAATATTCGTGGTTACCGACGCAGTAGTGCACGCCGAGCGGGGCGGTCAGTTGCGCAAGTGGCGCTACTTCTGGTCGCAGGCTCGAGACGTAGCCATCAATCAGGTCGCCTGTGACGGCAATGAGGTCGGCACCGAGTGAATTGACGCGTGCAACGAGCCTCGCGGCATCAGACCCACGAATCGTGGGGCCCACGTGCAGGTCACTGATTTGCGCGATGGTGAGGCCAACGAGCGCGGGTGGAAGATTTCGAATCGGCACCGTCACGCGAACAACCTCGGGGTCTTGCATCGCACGACGCACGGCGAGTCCAGTTAAGAGGGCTGCCCCACCGAGCGACGCTACGCTGGTCGCGCGCATCAAGAAGAAACGTCGCTCTGGGCTTATGGCTTCTCGCGCGGTCGAGCCGACCACTTCGCCAGCCGACGCCGTGGCTAGCGCCGCGAACCATGTCGCGGTGCGGGCGGCGAGAAGCGCAGCGTCGCGGACGACGATGAGAATGAAGGCGTAGAGCAGAAATCCGAAACTGAGCCACGCCGCCCACTGCAACGCCCGCGTGGCGGTAGTCACTTCGCCCGCGTGCACGCGAAAGGCGATCGGCCCGGCGGCGGTGAGCAGAGCCGCGGTGATGAGCACCGCCCATGCAAACCGTGACCACGGTTGCGGCAGATTCAGCGGGCGGATGCCGCGAGTGCCGATCACCGAAACGATCAGCAAAACAATGCAGGTGACGAAGATGAAGAATGTGGTAACACGCATCGGCGGAAGACCTGCTCGCGCTTTTTCTCAAACGCCGCGCCCGGCGGAGTCGGCGCGACTGCCTCGGAGACCAGAAGTGAACCGAACCGTTGACTCGTCAAAAGCCCCGACTCGACTCTTGTACGTTGCGCTGGCGATTGTTTCCAGTTTGCTAAGCGCGTGCGACGGAAACGTGAACGCGCTCGGCAACACCGGGGCAACTGGCACACCGAACGTTGATGACGACGACGCTACCGACACTGGCGACGACGACGACAACGACGATGCCTCGGCAAGCGGCAACGATGCCGACGCGACCGCTTCCGGCAATGACGATGATGATGACGAAACCGCGACGGGCGACGATGACGACGTGACCGCAACCGACGATGATGATGACGCGACCTCAACGGTTATTGACGATGATGACGATGCGACGAGCACGGACGACGACGACGACACGGGCGACGCGCTGCCCATCTGCGAAGACCCGGGTGACGGCAACCCTGCGCTTGAGCGTCCCGGAATCGCGGCGGATGGGGGTATCGTGCTGCACGACGGGCGCAAGATTTACCCGACGGGCGACACCATCGTCACCGATATCTACCCGATGAGCATGGTGCTGTCGCCCGATGGCTCGAAACTCGTCGTTGCCAACAGCGGCAACGCCGCTCACTCGCTTGCCGTTGTTGATACCGACACGTGGCAGACGCTCAGTGTGACCCCTGTCTCAGCGATCTTCATCGGACTGGTTTTCGACTCGAGCGACCGCCTGTACGTCGCGGGCGGGCAAGATCAACGGGTTCGGCGCTTTCAGCTCAACGCCGACGGGACGCTCACCTTCGACCGCGACTGGGCGATTGACCAGTTTCCGACTGGCCTGCACCTATCGAGTGACGAGAAGGCGCTCTACATCACCCGCAGCTACGCCCCCGGCTCACTCTTTGCCGCTCCCCCATCAAAGTTCGTCCGCCGCATCAACCTCGAAGACGACACCTTCGTTGACTACGATGTCGGCGGAAACAACCCTTACGGCGTCTGGGTGACTGACGACGAGACCCGCCTCTTCGCAACCAACGAGGCCAACGTCGGCAACGTGAAGCGCTGGTACGTCGGCAGCGTAGATCGAACTCAGACGCCACCGGTGCGCAAAGACATCGAAGTCGGCAAAAACCCGGAGCAGATCATCGCCTCACCCGACAAAAAGACCCTCTACGTGGTCGCGACCGACGCCGATCAGATTGACGTGATTGATGTGGCGACCGCGAGCAGAACGACATCGATTCCGCTCGACGACAACCCCCGTTATTCGGTCGCCGTCACGTCGGCTGCGATCTCCCCCGATGGCGCGACGCTCTACGTCGGCAGCGCCGTCCGCAACTCGATTGAGGTCGTTGATATCGCCTCGAAAACAGTCAAAGGGAGCATCCCAACGGGCCTCTACCCAATTGACGTAAAACTTTCCGCCGACGGCGGCACGCTGTTCTGGCTCGCAGGTAAAGGGACCAGCGCGGGCCCCGCCCTCGACCCCGAAGGCAACATCAACCGTTCGATCAAAGGGATGGTTGGCCGGGTCGAGGTCCCCGACGCCGCGACGCTCGCCGAATACACTGAAAAGGTCGAATCGGGCCTCATACGTCGTGGTCTGTGGACCAAAGATTGCCGTCCCGCGGGCGCTGCGTTTCCCGCAAAGCCCGGCCCGGGAAACCCCTCCGACAAGATCAAACACGTGGTTCTGATCGTCAAAGAAAACCTCACCTACGACATGGTGTTCAGCGACCTGCCGTTCGGCGAGCGCGACCCCAACCTGCTGGTCTACGGCGAAGACATTACCCCAAATCAGCATCGACTCGCGCGAGAATTCGTCCTCATGGATAACTTCTTCTGCGAGACCGAGACGAGCACGCAGGGCCATAGCTGGCTGACGACGCTCGCCTCGAACAACTTTACCGAAAAGTCGTGGCCCCCAGACTATCGTAATGGGCAGCGGACGTTGCAGACCGGCGTCGCCGTCTCGACGATGACAGGCGACCTTACGTTCGGCGGGTGGGTCGTCCGCAACGGGCTCACGTTCCGCAGCTACGGAGAGATCGTCGGCACAGGCGACCCCGACGTCTCGAAAAACGTGAACATCAAGTTCGGCTTCTACAACACCAGCAAGTCAGAGACCGAAAAGATTCCATTCCTGATCGAGGATATCAAAAACGGTATCTTCTCGAACTACACGTACATTCTGTTGCCGAACGACCACACCAACGGACGCGGCCCGGGACAGTGGACTCCAGAGTGGATGACCGCCGACAACGACTACGGCACTGGGCTTGTCGTAGACGCGATAAGCCACAGTCCGTACTGGGAAGAGACGCTGATCTTTATCACCGAAGACGACACTCAGAACGGTCCCGACCACGTCGAGGCCCACCGCACGATCGCCATTGCCGTCTCACCGTGGACGCGGCGTAATAAGCTTTCGAGCGTCCACTACTCGTGGGCAAGCTTTTTCAAAACGACGACCACGCTTCTCGGCATCCCCGACTTCAACAAGTACGACGCGGTGGCGCAGCCGTTCTACGATATCTGGGCCGAAGAGCCCGACTTTTCACCCTACGA
>CAZXXB010000048.1:17955-18518 GCA_964644185.1 uncultured Myxococcota bacterium | reverse complement strand
GGACGTACTGGAACCATGTGACGCGGTCTGCGGCTGGCGCGGCTTCGGGGTAGACGCCGAACTCACCGAGCCAGATGGGTCGTTCGTATTGGGCCGACCAGTCGCTGACCTGTTGAAGAAACGCGGTCATGCCGGGCTCGCTCCAGTCTTGATTTTCGCAGTAGTCAAAGGCCCAGGTTTGCACTTCGTCGTTGGCGATGTCGTCGGCGATTTGCGAGCACACGGGCTCTCTCGGGGGAAACGGGAGTCCGGAGAATCCGGTGAGGGGCGGAGTGGGCCAGCCTGCACCCTGATGGGTGAAGACGAATGGCTCGTAGAAGTGAAAGGTGTAGATGAGGTTCTTGTCGCGCGCGTAGACCATGCGTTGCGGTTCGGGCACGGCCAACTCGTCGGGGTCGAAGGTGATGAGGTTGGCGAGGTTTGAGAAGAAGGGTCCGCTGACGACGATGGTGTGGGCGGGTGCTTCGGCGCGAATCACCTCGACGAGGCTGCTCTGATAGGTCCACCATTCGAGGTCGCGCGAGGGGGCGATGAGGTCGGTGGCCATGTCGCCCTTCTTCACG
>CAZXXB010000048.1:17446-17945 GCA_964644185.1 uncultured Myxococcota bacterium | reverse complement strand
CCCTCTTCGGCTGTGAAGCGGGGCTCGTTCATCACTTCGAAGACGAGCATGTCGGGGTCGACGGCGGCGAAGCGTCTTGCGAGAGCTTTCCAGAGGCGGGCGTAGCCGCTCAGCCATGACGGGTCTGCGTCGATGAGGTCTTGCTCTTTGCCCTCGGTGTGAATCTCGAGCACGACGGCGATGCCGCCTTCGATGAAGCGACAGACGGCGGTGCGCAGGTTGGCGTAGCGGTCGATGCGCAGGAATCCATCGTCGGGGCCAGAGGGGTCGGCGTCGGCGATGAAGATTTCGTCGGGGGCGACGGCGAGGCGCACGTGAGTGAGGCCGATCTTGCGCATCGTCGCGACCTCGTCGGCGTCGATGTAGTTGGTGAAGTGGGCGACCGTGTCGGAGATGGGGAAGCGAAACCAGCGGCTCACGTTGGCACCGCGCGTGAGGCGTTGCAGGCGTACGGCGGGCACGTTGCCGAGGGCGAGGGCGTTTGCGCCTTCGCCCGCTT
>CAZXXB010000048.1:6164-17402 GCA_964644185.1 uncultured Myxococcota bacterium | reverse complement strand
CGTCGTCGTCGGTGTCGGTCGTGTCGCCCGTGTCGGTGTCGCCCGTGTCGGTGTCGCCCGTGTCGGTGTCGCCTGTGTCGGTTTCGCCTGTGTCGGTCGTGTCGCCGGTATTGGTGCCGTCGTCATCATCGTCGGTGGTGTCGTCGTCGTCACTCGCATCATCATCGTCGGTGGCGTCGTCGTCGCCACTTGCGTCATCATCGTCGGTGGCGTCGTCGTCATTGGCTGTTGGCTCGCTCGTGGCAGCGTCGTCGTCGTCATCGCTGTCGCAGGCGGCGGCGAGCGCCAGCAACAGCATGAGCGTCATCGGGGTCAACCGTTTGAGTGCATTGAAGGTGCGAGGCGGGCGGTTCATCGTAAAGAGAGCTTTCGAGGTGTCTCGCGGGTGGGTTTCGAGCGAGCAGCGTTTACGGAAGCAGGTTCACGGCAGATCGTCACAGGCGAGGGTCACGCGCGATAAAGATCATGCTGGCGGATGTATTCCGCCACGGCATGACCGACATCATCGTCGATTTTTTCGCCGCGTGCGAGCCTTTGCCGAATCGCGGTCGCGCGAAATTCGGTTCCATCGTTGCGCAAAACGGGGGCCACCGAGATGAAGCCGAAGCGCGATTCGATCTCTTGCCAGCGGTGCCACTTCTCTTTCTGGTGCGGAACATCGGGGCCAGCGATGAAGCGCAGGCGTTCGCTGGCGAAGGTTTTTGCGAGGGCGTCGAGGGTGTGAATCGTGAAGCTCGGTACGGGCAATGCGGCTTCGATTTCGCTGACGGTGACGCGGTTGTCGTCGGCAAGCCCTGCTTCGGCGAGTGAGAGGCGCGTCATGGCGACACGGTGGGCGAAGGGGGCGAGGTCTCGTCCAAAGGGGTGGGCGAACGCGGGGACGACGATCACGCCTGCGACGGGCTCGCCCTCGACGACGCGTGAGAGTGCGGCGCGCACGACCTCGCGGTGACCGAGGTGAAAGGGGTTGAAGCTGCCACCGTAGACGGCGCGCATCTGGGTTACCGCGCCCCCACGAGCGAGCGGGCGACGAAGAGTCCGAGTGCGCAGGCGAGCAGCGCACCGAGTGTCGTCAACGCGACGTATAGCAATGCGCGCGAGAGGTGCCCGGCTTCGATGGCGCGAATCGTTTCGAGGCTGAAGGCCGAGTAGGTGGTGAAGCCACCCATGAGGCCGGTGGTGAGGGCGAGCGCGAGGGTGGGGTTGAGAAGGTGCGCGCTGGTGCCGAGGTGGGCGAGCAGGCCGATGCAGAACGAGCCGACGAGGTTGACGGCGAGGGTGCCGAGTGGAAGCCCTGAGGCGACGCGATCGTGCATCACCGAGGCGAGCAGAAATCGAGCGGCGGTGCCGAGAGCGCCGCCCGCGCTGACAAAGAGCACGAGGCGAAGCTCGTGGGCGAGCCATGAATCGACCATGGCGTTAGCCTTCCTTGCGGGGGACGGCGCGGACGACGACGCGCCCATCGCGGTTGACAAGTTTGATGTCGATGGGGCGCTCGCCGTATTTCTCGCGAAGCTGTGGCAACGCGTCGCGCAATGTGCGCGCCAGTTCGTCGCGCGGGGTGACGGGGGTGTCGTCACCGGCGGCGACCTTGACCTTGTGCAGCGCCTTGTGGATGCGGTCGATGGAGGCGTCGTCGAGGTCGCGACCCTGCACGACGGCGGCGGTGCCACCCTGGGCGAGGCGCAAACGTCGCGCCTCTTCGGCGGGGTTCATGTGCCGCACGTCGCGTCCGTCGGCGTGCGATGCAGCGGTCGCGCCCGCCTCGCCCGTCGCGGCCTCGTTGCCATCGCCGTGACGCTCGCGCATGTGGCGTTCTGCCATGATGCGGTGGCGGCGATAGGTGCCTTCTTCGATTTGCCGCAAGACGCGGTTCCAGTGGTTTTCAAAGACCGAGAGGCGCGCTTTGATGTTCTGGTAGCGGTATTTGAGGCCGACGTTGCGAAAGGCGAAGCGGTTGAGTTCGGCGACGCGGCGCTTGCAGTCGTCGCGCATCCAGCGGGGCTCGCCGCGCTCAATGCCGGCGAAATACATCTCGTAGCGGCGGTGGGTTTCGGTCACGCGCTGCTCAAGCTCATCGATGAGCTTTGGGATATCGTGCTTTTCGTCGAGCGCTTTGACCGGTATCGTCGCCATGGGGTGCAAAGTGTAGCACTGTCGCGGCGCGGGGCAAATGGCGTGCGAGATGCCGCGTGAAGAGTTGTTCGAAGAGGCGTTCGAAGAGTTGTTCGAGGAGGCGTTCGAAGAGTTGTTCGAAGAGGCGGCAGGCGACCCCGATGAGAGGCTGAGGAAGAACGACGCATGCGTCCACACGTGTTTCAGAACATTGTCGCGCAGGCAGAGGGGGCACGGCCGACGCCGCAGTCGCTTTACGTGGTGCTGACCGAGGCGTGCAACCTCGCGTGCATGTCGTGCCACGTGTCGAGCCCCGCGTTTCATCCGCCCAAAGACAGGCTCGATGCGGCGACGGTGGCGCGTGTGGTGCGTGAGGCGGCGGAACTTGGGGTGAAAGACCTTTATGTGGTTGGGGGTGAGCCGTTGTTGCGTGTGGAGCCTTTCATGGCGGCGGCGCGGACGGCGAAGGCGCACGGGCTCGTGACCGAGACGACGACCAACGGGACGCGCTTTACGCCCGCAATCATCGACGAGTTGACGGCGCTTGGTTTTGACGAGATTGCGCTGTCGCTCGATGGTCCGACAGCGGCGCTGAATGACGTGCTGCGCTCGAAGGTGGGGGTATATCAAAGCATCGTCGCGACGTGCGAGCAGTTTGCGGCGGCGAAGGCGCGCGCGGGGCGCGGGGTTGGCGACGCGCCGGTGCTGAAGTTCAACGTCACGTTGAGCAACCGCAACGTGGGGCACATCAGGCAGTTCATCGAGCTTGCGCATGAGCTGTCGGTGGCGCGTGTCGTTTTTCAGACGCTGGGCAACCTTTCGGAAAGCTATGAGTCGCTGCGCCTCTCAGCCGAAGAGCAGTTGCGCCTGCGGGCTGATGCGCTCGATGCCTACGACCGCGCGTGCGCGCTTCACGTCGGCACCAATCTGCTGGCGGTGGCGTCACCGGGCGTACATGCGTATGCCGCGCAGTATCAGCGGTTTCTCGCCGACATGACGGCGGAGGTGGGCGAGGGGCTTTTTGCGGCGCCGTGCTTCATGCCGTTTTACCACCTTGTCGTTGACAACGAGGGGATGGTGCAGACGTGCTGGAATCACACGAATCCGCTGCGTGAGTCTGTGTTCGAGAAGAGCCTTGCGGATGTGTTTTACGGCGCGCATTTCGAGGCGGCGCGACGGGCATTTCTGGCGCGCGAGATACCTGACTTCTGCGCCAACTGCTGTTTTGAACACGTGGTTTCGACAGCGTGGCTGCGGCTCGTCGGGCTGCGCGAGACCGGTCGCCACGTAGACGCGCTCGCGGTGCTGCGCGGCATTCACGCGCGCGAAGACCTTGCCGCCGCGATGGTGGGTGACGCCCGTTTTGCTCATGCCGAAGCGGTGGCGTGGGAAAAACACGGTGACCGCGAGCGCGCGCTCGACGCGGTTGCACGGGGGCTGCGTTACGTCGAGGGGGGCGCGCTGCGGGCGGGGCTGCTCGATACGCGTGCAAGTGTGCTCGCCCGCGATGCGCGGTTTGCAGAAGCGGCGGCGAGCGCAAGTGAGGCGGTCGCGATTGAACCGCAGCGCATCGAGAGCCGCATGATTCTCGCCTATGCGCGGTATCATCTGCACGACGATCACGGCGCGCTCGCAGCGCTGGAGCCGATTCGCGAGACCCTGCCTGAAGCGGCAGCATTTGCGGCGGGGCTCGCGCAACGCGGGTCGCTGCGCGCACAGCGCGGTGGTGACGAGCGAGAGGCGGTTGCGGGCGGTGCGAGGCTCGCCCCGCGACGCGTGCAAAACGTCACGGTGAGCTTTGATTTTGTAAGAGAGGGCGATGAAGGGCTTTTTGCCGTGGGCGAGTCGGGTTAGATTCGAGGCAGCATCGTTGAATGAGTTTGTTTCGAGCGGGTACAGTTTCGAGCGGGTCTTTTTCGAGCACTTTCAAACAGAGCGTGAGGTGAATCGTGGGTGTGATTACGTGGTTGCTGAATCTTGTGCGTCGGTTCGTTTTTGGCGTCGAGCCTGCCCCGATGCGTCCGGCGCGTGAGCATACGCCCACGGCATCGTCGGCATCGTCGTCGTCGGCGGCGGGGGCTGCAACGGCGGCGCATGACGCACCGGCACCGGCGCCGGCGAACCAGCACACGCACGACCACGCACACGATCACGCGCACGACCACACGCACGCGCACGGACACGCGGCGAATGAACGTCCGCTGCATGATTTCGATTCGGCGACGGCGCACTGGCTGGTTGAAGATGAGGGCGGGTTGCTGATCGACGTGCGCAGCAGCATGGAGTTCGAGAACGGGCACATCGAGGGGGCGGTGCATCTGCCCGTGCAGGAGTTTTACGCGCGCATGGACGATGTGGCGGAGTGGGTTGGCCCCAACAAGAGCCGCCCGATCGTCGTTTACTGCGCTTCGGGTGGACGCTCTGCCGCGGCGAAAGAGATGCTGATGCGCGAGGGGTATCCGCGTGTGGTCAACCTCGGTGGCATCGGCAACTGGTAGCGCCTTTTCAGACCGCGCGTTTTCGCGACGCGCGACGACGGCACCACTCAGCCGCAGCCGGCGGATGTGATCTGCGAGACGTAGCGTGAACAGCCTGTTGCGCTGCCTGCCTCAACGGTGGCGATGCAGCCGCGCATCGTGCGCTCAGAGCAACCGGCACAGAGCGATCTAAGCCGTGAGCAGGCATCGATGAGTGGGGCATCGTCGGGTGCGACACCACCGACGCGGCATGAGGCATCAACGGCTTCGCTGGCGCTCGCGCAGGGGCTGGCGTCGACGGTTTGGGGGTCGTCGCAGGCGAGCCTTGCGGCGCAACCTGTCGACTCGACGAGGGCATCGACGCAGGCGTCGCCGTAGACGGTCCGCTGGCTGTCAATCGTCTCGGCACAGTCGGCGGTGCAGCGTTCGAGGCGGGCTTCGCGCAGGGCCTCGTCGTCGTCGCCGGGGTCGTCACCGTTGGCCCACGCGGAGGCGAACGTGTCGGGCTGGCATCTGGCAGAACGCTCGCAGCCAGCGTAGCACGCCTCTTCGAGTATGCTTGATGCGCAAGACGTGAGAACGGCGCCGGTGAGCACGCTCAGCACGACGCCGTAAGTTTTTCGACGCGAAGCTAACTGGCGCTCAGTGCACCGGCGAGTTCTGCGACGAATCATCCTTCTTTTCGACCGGTGGGATGAAGACGTTCGGCAACGGAACGGGCTTCTTTTCGAGCGCGTGGGCAAACACTTCATCGACCCACTTCACCGGGACGAAGGTGAGTTCGTTGATGACGTTTTTGGGTAGCTCGATGAGGTCTTTTTCGTTGCGGTGCGGGAGGAGAATGGTCTTGTAGCCCATGCGGTGCGCGGCGAGCACTTTTTCTTTGATGCCGCCGACGGGCAACACGAGGCCACGCAGCGTCATCTCGCCTGTCATCGCGACGTTGTCGCGGACACGGATGTTGGTGAAGAGCGAGACGAGGGCGGTGATCATCGTGATGCCGGCAGATGGGCCATCTTTGGGAATCGCACCTGCGGGGACGTGGAGGTGAACATCCCAGTTTTTGTAGAAGTCGGCTTCGAGACCGAGTTCGGCGGCATGGGCGCGGACGAAGCCCATCGCGGCCTGCGCCGACTCTTTCATCACGTCGCCGAGTTGGCCTGTGATGGCGATGCTGCCCTTGCCCGGCATCTTGACGGCCTCGATGAAGAGTGTGTCGCCGCCGACGGGGGTCCACGCGAGTCCGGTGGCGATGCCGGGTTTGGTGAACAGCTCTTTTTCTTCGTCGAGGTATTTTTCGGGGCCGAGGTAGCGGCGCACGTCGTCGAGCTTGATGCTGCGGCGGTGTTTTGCGCCCTTTTCGGCGACCTCGACGGCGACGCCACGGCAGACGCCGGCGATGGCGCGTTCGAGGTTACGCACGCCGGCCTCGCGGGTGTAGTGGACGACGACCTTTTCGAGCACGTCGTCTTTGATCGAGAGGTTTTTGTCGGTGAGTCCGTGCTCGGAGAGTTGCTTCGGCAAGAGGTGGCGCTTGAGGATGCTGATTTTTTCTTCGAGCGTGTAGCCGGGGATCTCGATCACTTCCATGCGGTCGAGCAGCGGGGCGGGTATGGTGTCGAGGCGGTTGGCGGTCGCGATGAACATGACCTTGCTGAGGTCGTAGGCGACGTTGAGGTAGTGGTCTTGAAAGGTGTTGTTCTGTTCTGGGTCGAGCACTTCGAGCAGGGCAGACGAGGGGTCGCCGCGAAAGTCGCTGCCGAGCTTGTCGATCTCGTCGAGCATCATCACGGGGTTGTTGGTGCCGGCTTTTTTCATGCCCTGCACGACACGGCCTGGCATCGCGCCGATGTAGGTGCGACGGTGTCCGCGAATTTCGGCCTCGTCGCGCACGCCCCCCAGGCTGATGCGGACGAATTTGCGGCCAATCGACTCGGCGATGCTGCGCCCGAGCGAGGTTTTTCCGACGCCGGGGGGGCCCGCGAGGCAGAGAATGGGCCCTTTCATATCGGCCTTGAGCTTACGCACGGCGAGGTACTCGACGATGCGCTTTTTGACTTTCTCCATGTCGTAGTGGTCTTCGTCGAGCTTCTTGCGGGTCGCTTCGAGGTTGAGGGCGTCTTCGGTTGATTTTTTCCAGGGCAGTTCGACGAGCCAGTCGAGGTAGGTGCGAGCGATGGTGTACTCGGGCGACGAGTCACGCATCGAGCGCAGGCGGTTGAGTTCTTTGCGGGCGGCCTTTTCGGCTTCTTCGCTCAAGCCGACTTCGCCGATTTTCTTTTCGAGGTCTTCGAGTTCGCTCTCGTCGTTGCCGTCGTCACCGAGCTCTTCGCGAATCGCCTTCAGTTGCTGGCGCAGGTAGTACTCGCGCTGCGATTGTTCCATCTCGCCTTTGACCTGCGACTGAATTTTGTCGCTGAGTTTCAGGATTTCGAGTTGGCGCGTGAGGCGTTCGAGAATCTTTTCGAGGCGGCCTTTGAGCGAGGTGGTTTCGAGAATTTCTTGCTTCTCGGCGATGGTCATTTCGAGGTTGGCGGCGATGACATCGCAGAGCTGGCCGGGCTCGGTCATGTTTTCGAGCATGACCGACGCTTCAGCCGGAAGCTCGGACATGTGCTTCACGACGTCTTTGGCGACGATCTTGAGGTTGCGGGCGAGTGCCTTGACCTCGACCGGGTCGCCCTTGTCGGTGACGGCGGGCTGAACGTTTGCGAGCAGGTAGGGTTGTTTTTGCACGACCGCGCCAAGCTTGAAGCGCGAGACGCCCTGGATGATGACGTTGTAGTGATCGCCGCTCTTGATGACGCGGATGATGCGGGCGGCGGTGCCGATTTCGTAAAGGTCTTCGGGCTCGGGGTCGTCGGTGCGCGGGTCGCGCTGGGCGATGAGTCCGATGAGTTCTTGCGTCTGCGAGGCGTGGTCGATGAGCGCCTTGCTCGCGGGACGGCCCACGGTGATGGGAATCACGAGGGCAGGAAAAAACACCGAATTGCGCAGCGGCAGAATGCCGAGGATTTCGGGTGCGGTTCCATTCGGCCATTCATCGTATTGGGTCGCGGACATCGTTTTCTCTCGGTGGTAGGTTTTGACTGCGCTCGCAAGTTGCGGCCTGGCGTGAAACCGACGGGGTCGTGCCCATGACAGGTCGTGACGAAGCGGACTATAACCCGGGGTATGCGATTAAGGGCTCGTGTGCCTCGCACACACGGCTCCACGGGGCATAAGTTGATGCTTACGACAGAAATTGCAAGTGCCCCCACCGCCGAATGGTTGAGTCCGCGTCGATTGGGGGCGCCGCGACGCATCGTTTCGCTGGTGCCGAGCCTCACCGAAGCGTTGTTCATGCTGGGTCTCGAGGGGCGCGTCGCGGGTCGCACGGCCTGGTGCGTACTACCCGAAGCGAAGGTGAAGGCGGTGCCGGTGGTGGGGGGGACGAAAAACACGAACGTCGAGGCGGTGTTGGGGCTGCAACCCGATCTCGGGATTGCGAGGCGCCAAGAGAACGTGAAAACGCACGTCGAGGCGATAGCCGCGCATGCGCCGGTCTTGCTGACCGACGTGAACAATCCGGGTAAATGCGCGCAGTTGTGGCGGGCGCTGGGTGAGGCGACCGACACGCGGGTTGCCGCTGAGAGGTACGCGTTGCAGTGCGAGCGGGCGGTGCGCGATGCCGAGCGCGAGCGGGTGCGAAACGAGCGGGTGCGATGCCTCTATTTCATCTGGCGGCAACCGTGGATGGTGGCGGGGCACGGCACCTACATCGGCAGTCTGCTCGAGTTGTGCGGCTTTGCGCTTGCGTTGCCGGTCGAGGCGACACGCTACCCGCGCATCGAGGCGGCGCAGATTCGTGACGCGGGTGCGACGGCGCTCTTGTTTTCTTCTGAACCGTATCCATTTTCGTTGCCGAGTCATGCCGAAGAGGCTGTGGGCGAGGCGGCGGCCGGCTCGACGCCGATTGCGATTGCCAACGAGGCGCACGGGGTTGTGCGGTTCGCTGGCGCAACGCGGGCGGTTCGCGTAGACGGGCAGCGGCTCTCTTGGTATCCGTCACAGACGGTAGAGGGACTGCACTACGCGCGGGCGCTGCGTGCCGCTCTCGCCGATGCGGGCGCAAAGTAGTCGCTCACTCGCATCGAGACGCACCAACTCACGAACACGAGACAGCACGATGGAACTACAGGAAGCACTGGTCGGTCGCCGCACGGTTTATTTTTTTGAGCCGATTGGCGAGGCCGATGAAGGCGTGATTGCAAAGGCGATTCACGCGGCGATGCACGCGCCGAACCACAAGCTCACGTATCCGTGGCGATTCACGGTGGCGGGGCCAGAGACGCGCGCAAAGATCTTTGCGTTGGCGCGTGAGTACGAAGAGAAGAAGCTTGGGGCGGCGTTGCCCGAGGCGAAGCTCGACGTGATGCGCCGCAAGTTTGGCAACGCGGCGTCGATGGTGGCGGTCAGCGTCGTGAAATGCGACGACGCGTTTCGCGCACGCGAAGACTACGCATCGGCGGCATGCGCGATTCAGAACCTGATGCTTTCGCTGTGGGAAGACGGGCTCGGTAGCCAGTGGGGCACGGGCGCGCCGACACGCGATGAGCGCTCGTATACGTGGCTCGGCATTGACCCGACGGTCGAAGAGATCATCGGTTTTGTGTGGGTCGGTGAACCTGAGAAGGTGCCCGAAACGCCGAAACGTCCAGCGCTTGAGAGCGTGCTGCGCAAGGTTGCGTAACGAAGGTCATGGCTGACGCACTGCCACCTCTGCCTGCGCCCACGTCGCCGTCACCCGCGCCGTCACCTGCGCCGTCACCTTCGCTGCCGCCAAGCCCGACGGAGCAGGCGGTTGCGGGTGAGTTGCAACCCGCGGCGACGGCCACTGCGCAGGCAATTGAGCAAGACGCGACGAAGCCCAGTACGAGCGCGCACACGGGGGCCGTAGCAAGCTGCGACAAGACGTCGGCGGCACTTGGCGAGAGCGTGCGCTGCACCGTGACGGTGACGCACCCGAAGTCGAGCGAGCCGGTTGGGCCTGAAGAGGTGACGCTGGAAGGGTTTGAGGTGTCGTCGCTCGAAAAAGGTAAGCGGGTCGAGGCGAGCGACAATGTCGCGACCGATTTTACGCTCACGCTGGCTCCATTCGACACCGAGGTGACGTTTGTGCAGCCGGTGCGGTTTACGTTTGGCGGCGGTGAGGCGAAGGGTGAAGAGGTGTTCTCGCCGCGCGTCGCGTTGAGCGTGAAGAGTGCGCTTGAGGGCGACAACGCGCAGCCCGCCGACGTTGCGTCTCCGGTGCCGGTCGAGGTTGAAGACTGGCGACCGGTGTACGCGATTGGCGGGGCGCTGATCGTGGCGCTGATCGCGCTCGCGATGTGGCTCTCGCGCAAGTATGGCGCGGGGGGCGAGGCGAAGAAGGGTCCGCCACCGCCGCCGCTTGCTCCGCACGTGGTTGCGAGGGCCGAGTTGAAGCGCATTCGCGACGCGGGCTATCTCGCGCGGGGTGAAATTGGTGAATTTTACGTCGCGACGAGCGGTTGCGTGAGAACGTACTTCGGGCGGCTGTTGCACATCGACGCTGCCGAGATGACGACCGAAGAGTTTTTTGCGGCGGCGGCGGGCAAGTCGTTGCCGGGGTTGCGGATGGTTGAGTTGCGGGGGTTTCTCGAGCATGCCGACATCGTGAAGTTTTCGACCTATCGTCCGACACTTGAACAGTGCGCTGACCTGATGTCGCAGGCGGAGGGTTTTGTGCTGGCGACCGAGGCGAGCGCGGTGCGGCTGCACGGTATCGAGATGCAGGCGTACGAGACGAAGTACGGTTTGCGCGCCGTGGAAGGGTCGAGTGCGGGCGGTGAGACGGAGGCGAATCGTGCACTTTCATGAGCCGTTCGCGCTGCTGCTGCTGCTGCTGGTGCCCCTGCTTGCGTGGGGGCTCGTGTTTCGCGCGCGGCGTCGCAATGCAGCGGTACGCTATGCACCGGTGGCGCTGTTTGGGGGCATCGAGCCGGGTTTCGTGGCGCGGTTTTCGTGGTTGCCTGACGCGCTGATGCTTGCGGCACTGACGGCGGTCGTGGTGGGGCTTGCACGTCCGCAAATGCCAGACAAAGACGCGCCGTCGTTTACCGAAGGCATCGACATTGTGCTGGCGCTTGACGTGTCGACGTCGATGAATGCGCGCGACTTTCAACCGGATGATCGGATGGGGGTGGCAAAGCAGGTGGTGGCCGAGTTCATTGGCAAGCGCGTGGCTGATCGGTTGGGGCTCGTGGTGTTTGCGGGCGAGGCGTATACGCAGTGTCCACTGACGCTTGATCATGGGGTGCTGTTGAACGTGCTGAACGAGGTGCGCACGGGGGTGATTACCGACGGCACGGCGATTGGCAACGCGATGGGGGTTTCGCTGAATCGGCTGCGCGAGTCGAAGGCGAAGAGCCGGGTCGTGATTCTCGTGACCGATGGTGAGAACAACAAGGGCAACATCACGCCCGACAAGGCGGCGGAGTATGCGGCCGAGCTTGGGGTGAAGGTGTTTACGATACAGGTGGGGCAAGGCGGGCGGGTGCCGTTTCCGACCGGGTACAAAGACCTGTTGGGGCGCGAGGTGATTGAAGAGGTTGAGATACCGGTCAACCCCGAGTTGCTGAAGCGG
>CAZXXB010000048.1:2094-6000 GCA_964644185.1 uncultured Myxococcota bacterium | reverse complement strand
GCGGGGGTTGCATTTCTCGGGCTTGCCATGATGCTGTCGTGGACACGCTTTCGGAGGCTCTGATGACACCGCGATTGATGGCGCTTTTGCAGATGGTTGAGACCGACCCCGGTGACGCCGAGACGCTTTACATGGTGGGGCTTGAGTGCAAGGCGATTGGGCAAACCGACCTTGCGCTGCAATGGTTTCAGCGTGCGCTCAACGCCGACGCGAACTACGTGGCGGCGAGTTATCAGGCGGGGGTCGTGTTGCGCGATGCGGGTCGCATCGAAGAGGCGCAGCGGGCGGTCGAGGCGGGCATATTGCGATGCCAGAGGGGCGGCAACAAGAAGATGCTGCACGAGCTTGAGGCGCTGCGCGACGAGCTTGCGTGAGTGAGTATCTTGCGCGAGAGCGCTGTCAGGCGAGGGCGCGCCAGAGGTCGTCGGCGCTCTGGGCCTGCCACTCGCGGAAGATTTCGAGAAACTGGCGAAAGTCTTTGTGGGTGCGCTCGCCAGCGGCGGGTCGTAACTCAAAGTCGAGAATACGCGTCGAGGCGTAGCGCCACGCGGCACGCACGAGCGCCTCGTTGAGCAGCGGACGTTCATCGACCGTCAGAAGGCGCAACGACTGGTAGCCCTGCACGATGCCCGAAGCGACGTCGCGACGCAGGCGATAGTCGCCCGCCCATGCGAGCAGCGCCGCGCCAAGCTCATAGATCATCGGGCCGGGTGCGGCAGCCGCAAAGTCGATCACGGTTGCGAGGCGATCGGTGCCTGAAGGGTCGGGCACCCAGAGGGTGTTGTCGTTGAAGAAGTCGCCGTGCAGCGTGCCGAACGGAAGGTTTTCGGGCCACGGTGCCAACACGCGGTCGCGCGCGGCGAGTAGCTCTTCGACCTCTTGCAGCGTGACCCGTGGGTGTCCGCGACGTACCTGCGGCAGAGCGGCGTCGAGGCGTGTGGCGATGAGTGCGAGGCCGTAGGGGTCTTCGCGACGAGCGGGGTAGAAGTGGGCGGCGACGTGAAACCGTGCGAGCAGGCGACCGACCTCTTCGCCGTGGGCGCGCGACAACTCGCGCAGCGGCATCATGCGCCCGACGGCCCATGGAAACGCGACGACGGTGGCGCCGTCGATGCGAAACTCGCGCTGGCCGGCGGGGGTGCGCACGGGGCGTGGTGCGGGGTAGCCCTGCGCCACCACATAGTCAAGCAGGTCGCACTCGTATTTGAGGTTTTCCCCGGCGAACTCTTGATCGTCTTCGATGATGCGCAGGGCGAAGACCCCCGCTGGGATCGTGAGGCGGTAGTAGGTGAAGATTGAGCCTGCGGCGACCTCTTGCGTCTTGCGGGGGCCTGATGGCGTGCCGGGCCAGAAGAAGTCGATGATGGCGTCGCGCTCTGCGTCGCTGATTTTTCGGTAGACAGCCATTTCCCCCCTCTTTCGTGCGTCTTCAGTGCGTCTTCAGTGCGTTTTCGACGATGGTTGGCGTGCGGACGTTCGCGGGAGCCAAAAAAACCTCACCTAAAAGCGTTCGATCTCGATCTCGACGGCACCGCCAGCGCGCGCCTGCGTCGGCTCATCGGCCATGTTACGTGGTGCTGGCGGGGGTGCCTTGGGTCGCTCAGGTTGTTGCCATGCGGGTGCGGCAGCGGTTCCGCCGCCAGCGCCACTTGATGCGTCGAAACCTTCCCAGCGGCTGTCGCTGGTCGAGCCGATGCCGGCGAGGCGCAAGGCGAAGTCTTGCGGGTTGGTGGCCTGGCCGAGTGCCTCTTCGTAGCTGATGTACCCACCGCGATAGAGCCACATGAGAGACTGGTCGAAGGTCTGCATGCCGTAGCTGTCGTAGCCTTTGGCGATGGCTTCGCGAATCTCTTTGGTGCGGGTCTCGTCTTCGATCATTTCGCGCACGTAGGGGGTGTTGACGAGAATCTCGACGGCGGGGACGCGGCCCTGCCCGTCGGCGCGGGGTACGAGGCGCTGCGAAACGACGCCTTTGAGCACCGAGGCGAGCTGGTAGCGAATCTGGCGTTGCTGGTGGGGTGGAAAGACGCTGACGACGCGGTTGATGGTTTCGGTGGCGTCGAGGGTGTGCAGGGTGCTGAGGACGAGGTGTCCGGTTTCGGCGGCGGTGAGGGCGATTTCGATGGTTTCGAGGTCGCGCATTTCGCCGACGAGAATGACGTCGGGGTCCTGGCGGAGGGCTGAACGAAGCGCGGCGCTGAATGAGCGGGTGTCGACGCCGACTTCGCGCTGGTTGACGATGCAGCGTTTGTCGCGGACGAGGTATTCGATGGGGTCTTCAATCGTCATGATGTGCGACGATTTGTGGGTGTTGATGTGGTCGATCATCGCGGAGAGGGTGGTGGTTTTGCCTGAGCCGGTGGTGCCGGTGACGAGAATGAGTCCGCGATTTTCGAGGGAGACTTTTTCGATGATTGGCGGCAGCAGAAGCTGCGAGACCGACATGACCTTGAAGGGGATGCAGCGCATGACCATGCCGACGGCACCGCGTTGCTGAAAGATGTTGACGCGAAAACGTCCGAGGCCGGGGACGCCGTAGGAGAGGTCGATTTCGCTGGCTTTGCCGAACTGCTCTTTTTGCCACGGGTTCATGACCTGGGTGGCCATGGCGTTGATCGCTTCCGGGGCGAGGCGCTGGGCGTCTTTCATGGGGCGCAGGCTGCCGTTGAGGCGAAAGATGGGCGGCATGCCGGCCTTGATGTGAATGTCGCTGGCGCCGAGTTGAAGACCGGTTTTGAGGATGGCGTGCAAATCCATATCGCGAAGCTCCTGAGATGGCAGGCGGGGCCCGTCAGCTCACCTCCACCGAGGCTTTGTGAGAAATCCAGACGCGGGTCCAGTGTTCATCGGGGTTTGCGGGAAGCACAAGAAACCCGGCAGCGTCGGAACCCCATGCGGGTTTGACGCCGGTGAGGCTGCGTCCATCGTCGAAAGTGACGGTGACGGGTACGCCATCATCGCTGACGACCGAGGGGTGGCCCTGCGATGTGACGAAGAAGAGCGCTTTGACCTGCGTGAGGGGTACCTCGCGTGAGGGGCGCTGATCGAGGGCGATGCGCACGGCGCGTCGCACGGGGTCGAACTGATCGAGGTTGCCGCGTAGCACGTCGCCTTCGAGAAAGTGGACGGCGATTTTGCTTCCGTGGGCGTTGAGGTGGTTGTCGAGTTGCGACATGGGTGCGCGCGCGGCAGAGGCGGCATCGGCCTCTGGCATGAGGGCGGTGGCGTCGAGTACGGCGGGTTCAGGGGCGGGGGGCGGTGTCTGCGGGCGAATCGGTGTTGCGAGCACGTCGGAGGTGAAGGCGAGATCGCCGAGCAGTGATTCGACGGTGTCGTCGGTGGGGGCGGCAGCCGCGAAGAGTGAATCGCCGGTGTACGACTCGAATTCGTTGGGGCCGTCGTCGCCTTCGAGTGCGAGTTCTTCGTCGGCTTCGTCGTCGAAGGCCGAGAGCTTGCGGGGTGCGGTGGCGCCTGGGTCGCTGATGCGCTCGGAGGCTGAGCGGCGCGCCTCGCGAAAGGCTGCGTCGGGGACGACATCGTTGACGAACGAGGGTTCATGGGTCGAGCGCGCGGCGAGGGGGGCTGGGTTGCTCTGTGGCTCGCTGTCTGGGGCGCGAATCGCTGGTGGTATCGCGGCTGGAGGGGCCGACGGTGTTTCGTGTTCAGGAAGTGAGGCGTCGGTGCCGATTTCGACGGCAGAGGGGGCCGAATCGGGCATCGGGTCTTCGGCGAACGGGGCAAGGTCGAGATCGTCTTCGGGGGCCGGTGCGAGAGCGATGACCGGTCCGCTGCGGGGGGCTTGCGGCTCGGGGATTTGCGAGATGGAGTCGTCGGTGCCGAGTGCGATTGAGATTGCGGAGGCGGGGCCGAAGTGGGGATGCTGGTGCCGGGGGGTGCAAAGGTGAT
>CAZXXB010000048.1:0-1992 GCA_964644185.1 uncultured Myxococcota bacterium | reverse complement strand
ATCGGGGAAATGGAGCGCGCGGCGGCGGGGCCGGCGGGGCCGAGGGGCGGGGTCATGGGGCGTGGGGCCGTCATGGGCCGCAACGACGGCGCGGTGAGTGGGCGTCCGGCTGGGGCGGCGGGGGGCGGCGGTGTGGGTGCGCGGGGGGGCTCGGCGTCGAGCAGGGGGCGCAACCGTTCGAGCGCGCTCGCGATCTGCGGTGCCAGCGTGGTGGCGGGAGTCTGCAGGAAGAACTCAAGTTGGGCTAGCGCCCTGCCCTCGCTGTCGGTGAGGTCGTTGCGACGGGCGTCGAGCGTTTCATATGCTCGCACGCATTCTTGAAGCGTGAGTTGGCCGGGGTTCGACATGCGCTGCTCGCTGCGTTGGGCTCGTCGTGCGTGGTTACGGCAATGGGCTTATCACTTGCAGCATGTCACGGGCAATCGCCAGCATTCGACGTCTGAGCAGTTGACTTTGAGCGCGAGGCAGACGACGAAAGAGGCATGGCAACGACGTTGCAACAGCGTGCCGAGACGGCGCTAGCATACCTGACGCGGCGGATCGGCGAGCTTCCTGGTCCGCAGACGTTGCTGATTGAGACGACGGCCGACTGCAATTTGTCGTGCCCGATGTGCTGGCGCACGGTGGTCGATTACCCGACCAATCTTTTGCCCGACGAGCTGCTGTTTCCGCTGATTGATGAGTTTGCCGAGATGGGGGGCGACACGGTGCTGCTTTATGCGCTGGGTGAGCCGATGCTTGACCCGCGCATTTTTGACATTCTCGCTTACTGTCGGCGGCGCGATCTTGGGACGGTGATCTCGACGAATGGCACGCTGCTGACCGAGAAGCGGCGTGAGGCGTTGCTGAAGGTGGGTTGCGACCACTTCATCGTTGGCATCGACGCGACCACGCCAGCGACCTACAACAAGTATCGGACGGGCGGAAATTACGACAAGGTGGTGGCGAATACGCGTGCGCTGGCGGCGGCGAAGGTTGCGGCGGGGTCGCCGATGCAGCTCGTGGTGCAGTTCATCCGCATGGCTGAGAACCTGCATGAGGAGGCTGAGTTTCTGGCGCTGTGGCGTGACGTGGCGGGCATCGACAGCGTGCGGGTGAAAGACGAAGACTTCGGGCTCGATTTTCGTCTGCATGATTCGAACGCGGCGCGCCGTCACAACCCGTGTTACATGCTGTGGCGCGGGCCGTTGATTGTGCAGGCGTCGGGTGACGTGCTGCCGTGTCACTGGATGGGTTGGCACGGGATGAACACGCTTGGCAACCTGCGTGAAAAGTCGCTGCGCCAGTGTTGGAACTCGCCGATTTTGCAGGCGATGCGGCGCCAGCAGGCGAGCCTTGAGATCGCGGCCGATTCGCCGTGCGCGACGTGCCCTGCCCCGCGCCCACGGTTGCCGTGCGTGATGGGCGCGATGCTGACGCGCGGGGTGAAGGTGCGGGGGTTGATACCGGCGGCAGAGCGCATCGAGCGGCATTTTCCGAGTTTGTTCAAAGAGCCGCAGCTTCCGCGCGGTCAGGGCCCGCAGCCGCGTCCGCCTGAGGGGTCGATCGGCGCAAGCGCTCAGCGGCGGTGAGGCGAATGCGGGTGCCGAGAACGATGTCGGCGAGCGGCGTGGTGAAGCAGAAGTTGGCGTCGGGCTCGTCACACATGTGGTGGTCGAAGTGCCATGGAAGGTAGTTGCGCGCCCAGTCGGGGTCGAGGTGCGAGCGGCGGTGGAGGTAGATGACGGCGAGCATGTCGAGCAGAATCGCGACGAAAAATGCGGGGTGGGTGAAGAGGAGCACGGGGGCGTGCGCGAATCCGAAAAGTAGCGTGTTGGGTGTTTCGTAACGCATGTGTCGGCGGTCGCGCAGGGGGCGTGCGAAATCGGCGTCGGCAAAGGCGTTGTGGGCGGCGGCGCCGTGGTGGGCGTAGTGCCTGCGGATGTTGATGTTGGCGTCGCGCATGGGGACGCCACGGTGCAGCTTTCCGAAGCGATAATCGGTCAATGACAC
>CAZXXB010000047.1:11399-18687 GCA_964644185.1 uncultured Myxococcota bacterium | reverse complement strand
CCTTGCCCTTCAACTTGTCGATCTCGTGAAACAGCACATCCGGGTCAACCACCACGCCGCCCGCAATCACGCACTGCGTACCCCGATGCAAAATCCCTGATGGAATCAAATGCAGTATCGTCGTCTCGCCCGCCACCACCACCGTGTGCCCGGCGTTGTTACCCCCCTGATACCGCACCACCACGTCGGCGTTCTCGGCATACAGATCAACAACCTTGCCCTTGCCTTCATCGCCCCACTGGGCACCTACGAGCACAACACCGCTCATCGCGTTTTCCCTTTGCTGTTCTTACTGTTGTTACTGTTATGACCGTTGTTACTGTTCGGCTGAATGTTTCGTGAACCAGTCTGCGTCAAACTCACTTGCTTCGCACCCGTTCTGCCCTTCGCACCCGTCTTACCCCCCACAAACCGCAGCGTCGCAAACCCATTCACCGCGCGATACGCATCCGCCTGCGCCTGCACCTGCGCCGATGCACCCTTGCCTGACCAGTATACCGCCGCCCGCTCGCCCCGCGCGTGAAGTTTCTCCACCTCGTGCATCGCCACCGCCGCATCACCCTCACGCGCGCACACGAGCGTCCCCCCAAGCGCCGTCACCCCCTCGCGCGTCGCCCCCACCCCCTCATGCAGCCGCAGCAAATCCATCGCAAACCCCGCCGCCGCCTCTTCACGCCCATACACCGCCGGAAGGTTATCATACCGCCCCCCCGACGCGACCGGAGCCCCAAGCCCACTCACAAACACGTTCAGCGTGAACCCCGTGTAATACCCAAACCCGCGACACTCACCGAGGTCAATCGTCAGGTGCCGCGACATCCCCCGCGCCTCCGCCAGCTTCAACGTCGCATCGAGCGAATCGAGCGCCGCACGCGCCGCACCCTTTGCAAACGTCCGGCGCGCCACCTCGACCACACCCGCATCACCAAACAGCGACACGAGACCCACAAGCCGCGTCAACCCGCTCGCCCGCACCCCGTGCTCATCGCGCAACACCCGCGCAAGGTCCTCCGCATTCTTCCGTGACAAATGACGCCGCACCTCCGCCGCCTCATCCAACTCAATCCCCACCTCGTGAAACACCGCCTGCAAAAACCCCATGTGCCCGAGGTCGCATACCCACCCCTTCAACTGCGCCGCGCTCAACGCATCCACCAGCACCGCCAGCAACTCCACATCACCATGCGCACCCGACAACCCAAACAACTCCACACCCGACTGAAATATCTCCCGCGACCCTTCGCTCCCCTGCTCCGCAAGCCGCAAGATGCGCCCGTCATACGCAAGCCTTACCGGGCGCGGAACCTCACGCAGCCGCTGCGCCACAAACCGCGCCACCTGCGGTGTAATATCCGGCCGCAACACCGCCACCTCACCCGTCAAAGGCTCCACCGTCTTGAACGCCGTCCGCTCCGCCTCGCCGTACATCCCACGTCGCAACACATCAAGGTACTCAATCATCGGCGTCATCACCGGCAAATACCCATGCCGCTGAAACACCTCACCACACACGCGCTGCAACGCACGCACCGAAAGCGAATCATCGACACCAAGGTCGCGAACCCCGTAAGGAATGGGTGCTGGGCGCTGCATAGGGTGAGCCGACTCGTCCGTCTTCTGCAATCAAGCCCTTGCGTTCAAGCCCTTGCGTTCGAGCCTCTAAAACAGGGCTTCCACAACCGAGCTTCTACAACCGAGCTTCGTTTTCCGAGAGCGTTTGCGTTGCGACGCAAGCTTCAACATGACGCGTGGCCGCTCTTACCGCCGAACGCCGCCAAAATCCAGCACAACACCGCAACCCCTGACTTCCGCGCCCCAAAGTCACCCCAAAGTGCTTTGCGTAGCGCCACAACCCGGCTATTCTCTGCCCCCACAACGATGAACGCCCCCACCCACCACAGCCTCCTCGCCGAGGCCCACCTGCAAAGCAGCCCCGCCACGGGCCGCGACGCCACCGCGTTCGCCCTCTCCGCACTCCTCCACGCCGGCTTCGTCCTCTTCCTCATTTTCGGACCCCGCCCGCACGACCTCTTTCAAAAACGCGAATCGCCCCCCATCCAGCTCACCCTCCACCGCTCCGACGAAGTCCAACACGTCGGACGTGGCTCACCCGGCGTCGGCGTCGCCCCCGCCCCCGCCGTCCCGCGCGAAGACGTCGTCGCCGCACCACCACCTGCCGCGCGCCGCATCGCCGCCAGACCCCAGTCACCCAGCGAGCCCATCGCCGTCGAGTCGGTGCAGCAACCCATGCTCCCCGCGGCCCCCGTCCCCGCCCAGCAAGCCATCGAGATGAAGCCCGCGCTACCCAACGCCGGCGGCCCCGTCGTCCTCCCCGCCGCACCGCTCGCCAACCCCGCCCGCGACACCTCCGCCTACAGCGACGTCGGCGCCAAACCCTCACCCACACCACCCGACGCCTACCAGGGCTTGAGCGACGCCGAAATCGAAGCCCTCGCCGCCGCCGACCTCGCCAAACAATCCGGCGATGGAGGCGGTGGCGGCATCGGTGGTGGCGGCTACCAGACCGCCGAGCAAAAGCGCGACTTCAGCGTCTACCGCGACGTCGCCGGCAGCTACGTCCACCGCCGCTGGCAACCCAACATCATCATCAACCTCATGGACCCCGACGCCACCCCCGAAACCTACTCGGGCCGCGTCACCGTCGTCAGCGTCCGCATCAACCGCCACGGTGAAGTCCTCGACGTCCGCGTCCGCAAATCATCAGGCATCGACTTCATCGACGACGAAGCGATCAACACCCTCCACGCCGCGAGCCCCTTGCCCGAGCCACCCAAACACCTGCTCATCGGCGGCGAGGTCAAGTTCGACATCCGCTTCGTTCTCGGCCGCGGCAACATGCGCGACAGCAGTCTGTTTGAATAAGCAATCCAGCGAATAAGAAACGCCGCGACCACCAAACGCCGCGACCACCAAACGCCGCAAGACGCTCACTCTTCGAGAAACGCCGTCGGCGCGTCGAGCACCCGCGGCGGCTCATCCGGCGCATCCTCCACCGCAAGTGTCCACTTCTCAAACGCCGGCCCCAACTCCCCATCAAGGCTCTGCACCTCCGTCAAAAACCGCGACGGCGAATTGATCAGCGACTCGTAGTCGCGCGTCACATGCAAGAGCGGGTACGTCACCGTCAGCCAGTCTTTCGCCCGCGTCGCCGCCACATAAAACAACCGCCGCTCCTCCTCTTCACCACCATCATCCTCGAGCGCCCGCACCGATGGAAACCGCCCCTCCGACACCCACGGCACAAACACCGCGCGCCACTCGAGCCCCTTGGCCTGATGCACCGACGACAACGTCAGGTAATCATCCGGCTCCTCCGCGCTCACCTCGTCTTCGCCCCCAATCGTCGTCAACAGCATCAACTCGCCCAGCATCGCATCAAGCGAATCAAACCGCGCCGCAAACTCGCAAAGCTGCTCAAGGTCTTCAATCCGCTCATTCGGATTCTCAAAATTCGCCCGCGCATACTCGCGATAATGCTCGTCGAGTATCAGCCCAATCGCCTCCGCTGGTGACGCCCGCAAACTCGCCCGCGTCAGCCGCTCAAACAGACTCCGACACGGCTCAAACCCCTCCGCCGCGCGCTTCGGCAACGCCCCACGCAACCCATCACGCTCACGCACCCGCGTCGCAAACTCACCCCCGCTCACAAACCGCCAAATCGTCTCCGCCGTCTTCCCACCAATCCCCGCGTACAACCGCACCACCCGCTTGAACGAAATCTCATCACCCGGGTTGTGCACCACCCGCAGATACGACAGCACGTCTTTCACGTGCGCCTGCTCAAAAAACCGCACCCCGCTCCGCACGATGTAAGGTATCCGCCGCCGCGACAGCTCCACCTGCAACTCCAGCGCGTGACTGTGCGCCCGATACAGCACCGCCATCTCCGCAAATGGAACCCCCTCGTCGTGCAGGTCGAGTATCCGCTCGGCGATGAACTCCGCCTGCTGATACACGTCACGACACGGAACCACCGCGGGCAACTCGCCCTTTTTGCGTATCGCGTGAAGCTGCTTTTCAAACTGCTCGCGATTGAACGAAATCACCCGGTTCGCAAACTCGATCACCTGCGGCGTCGATCGATAATTCGTCGTCAGATACAGCGTCGTCGCGTTGTTCCACCGCTCGTTGAATTTAAAAATGTTCGCGTAGTGCGCCCCGCGAAACGCGTAGATCGACTGCGCGTCGTCGCCCACCACCGTCACGTTGCCGTGCTCTGCCGCCATCAAATCAACGATGTCACCCTGCAGCCTGTTCGTGTCCTGATACTCATCCACGAGTATCGCCGAAAACCCCGCCCGCACACTCGCCGCCACCGCTTCGTTCTCGGTCAGAAGCCGCTTCCAGTTCAGCAGCAGATCATCAAAGTCCATCAGGTTCATCTCGCGCTTGCGCTCCATAAACCTCCGCGCGCACGCCGCAATCGTGTCGGCCTCTTCGATGAACTGCGCGTACCGCTCTTCGACAATCGCCACAATCGGCGTCTGCGTCGCAATCGCCGCCGACACCAGCTTCACCAGCACCCCCTCTTTCGGAAACCGCCGCTGCTTCACATCCACACCCACATCCGTAACCGCAGCCGACATCACCTCGCCCGCGTCATCCGGGTCGAGTATCCCAAAGTTCGCACGATACCCCACATGCTCGGCATGACGCCGCAGAAGCGACGCCGCCATCGAGTGAAACGTCCCACCCCAGATGCGCGACGCCATCCCCGGCAACAACTCATCCACGCGACCCGTCATCTCGCGCGCCGCTCGATTCGTAAACGTCACCAGCATGATCGACGATGGCGCAACGCCATCTTCGATGAACCGCGCCACGCGATACGTCACCGTCCGCGTCTTGCCGCTGCCCGCCCCAGCAATGATCAACAACGGCGCGCGCGCAGCCGTCACCGCGTTGAGCTGCTCCTGGTTGAGCTGCCCCTCGTAATCGACCCGATAGTTGCGCGCGGGTTCCGCCGCCGCCCCGCGACGCTTCAGCGTATACGTTTTCAATCGCTTCTCTCGCTTCTCTCTTCGACGCCCCCGCACCACACAGCGCACGGGCCTCACCTAACTGGCTGATTTCTCACGCCGCGCTTGTCAAGTCTTGAATTCGCCCGCAAGCCGACTAATGTGTCGCTCCCAATTGGGTGCGCGTGTCAAACGCGACGCAACACGACTTCAACGCGGCGACCCTGCCTCGCACTCGCCGCAACAATGGCTGCAACGGCCTCACGGCGCGCAGCCCGAAAGCAAAGGTCAACAGCATGCTCTCGCAGCACGTGAACTTCCGCAACGCAGCGCGGTCAGTAATCAATGGACTCATCGCGGGGGGCCACGTCGCCATCTCGGAAGGTCGCACCGACGACGTCATCGCCTCGCTCGACGACGCGCTTCTCGCCGCCTGCGAACAGCAAGACGCCATCGTCATCGAAGCCGAAAAACGCATCGCTGGCACCAAATCAAACCCCGGCATCGAAGGCACCACGTTAGGTGACCACGTCGCGCTCGTCGCGCGCGACTACGGCGTCGACATGACCCACGAGGCGTTCCTCCGCCAAACCCTCAACCTCCTCCTCGAAGACGAAAACGTCGAAGAAGTCTACGCCGACGACAGCATCATCGAAAAAGCCGCCCGCGAAATTCTCGAACGCGTCATCCCCACACGACGCTACGACCTCGAACCCACCCTCACCGAGTGCCCCAACTGCGGCGCGCCCAGCGGCCCCTACGAAACCCTCTTCATCGACGGCGAAAAAATCATCGTCTGCCCCGAGTGCAGAAACGACTCGGTCGGACTCGCGCGCACCTGCAAAACCTGCGGCCAGATGTTCACCGAACTCATCGACGGCGAGTGCGTGAGCTGCCGCGAAAAAGCCGGAAAAACCATCCCCACCTACGGCGAATTCATCTGCTACGTGAATCAGGCCATCTACGACGAAGACGAACTCGCCCCCGTCTCGTATCTCGGTGCCCAGGTCAGCCGCGAAGCCGCACTCAAAATGGCCGACGACGGCGACTACAAATTCATCAAGTGGGCCTCGCAAAAAGGCTACCGCTTCTGCTCATCGTGCCGCGCCTTCGTCGAGTCTCGCACCCTGCGCCTGCCCGAAGGCACCGACGAATTCGACCCGATTAACTCGCAGAACTGTGGCTGCGGCGGTAAAAACCTCCGCAAGTAGCTTTTCTTTTTTGGGCCTGCGTCTCTACTGGCCTCGTGCAAAAACAATCCCGCTTCGACGGGGTGAAGGGCCTGCATGACCTCGCGCCGCACAAAAATCATCTGCACCATCGGCCCCGCCTCGAACAACGTCGAGACCATGGTCGCCCTCATCCACGCCGGCATGTCGGTCGCCCGACTCAACTGCTCGCACGGCAAAGCCGAAGACCGCGCCGAAACCATCAAGATGCTCCGCGAAGCCGCCCACAAGGCGGGCTCACCCCTCGGCATCCTCCTCGACCTCGCCGGCCCCAAAATCCGCACCGGCACTCTCAAAGACGCCACCCCCATCAAACTCGTCGAAGGCGCACCCTTCGAACTCTCCATCGAACCCTGCGAAGGCACCGTCGAACGCGTCAGCGTCAACTACAAACTCCTCGTCTCCGACGTCCGCCCCGGCGCCTTCATCTTCCTCGCCGATGGACGTTTGAAACTCCGCGTCGAAGACATCGCCTCACCCATCATTCGCACCACCGTCGTCACGGGCGGCATGCTCGGCGAACGCAAAGGCATCAACCTCGTCGGCGGCTCCATCAGCGCACCCCCCTTCACCGAAAAAGACCGCGCCGACCTTCTTCACGGACTCGATCACGGCATCGACCTCGTCGCCCTCTCATTCGTCCGCAAGCCCGGCGACATCACCCCCGTCCGCGACGTCCTCCTCCACCACCGCCACGCAAAAAACATCCCCGTCATCGCCAAGGTCGAGCGCCCCGAAGCCATCACCAACATCGACGGCATTCTCGACACCTTCGACGTCGTCATGGTCGCTCGCGGAGACCTCGGCATCGAGGTCGGCGCGGCAGGCGTCCCCGTCCTGCAAAAGATGATGATCCACAAAGCCATCGAGCGCTCGCGACCCGTCGTCGTCGCCACCGAAATGCTCGAAACCATGATCGAGCAGAGCCGCCCCACCCGCGCCGAAGTCAGCGACGTCGCCAACGCCGTCTTCGACGGTGCCGACGCCGTCATGCTCTCGGGCGAAACCGCTCAGGGCAAACACCCCGTCCTCACCTGCAAAACCATGGCCGACATCATCGAGGCCACAGAGATCGCACCC
>CAZXXB010000047.1:0-11298 GCA_964644185.1 uncultured Myxococcota bacterium | reverse complement strand
TCGTCGTCTTCACCCGCTCTGGATACTCCGCGCGACTCATCTCCGCACACCGCCCCGCAAAACCCATCTTCGCCTTCAGCGACGACCCCTCCGTCATCCACCGCTGCAACCCCATGTGGGGCGTCTACCCGCAGCTCATGCAGATTCCCGCCGACACCGTCAGCGAGCAACTCATCACCATGATGGCCGACGTGCTAAAGTCCCGTCACGTCGTGCAGCGCGACGACTTCATCGTCGTCATGGCCCGCACCCCCATCGCCCTCGCAGGCCGCACCGACACCGTCAAACTGCACCGCGTCGAGTAGCCGCAATCGCCCCCTCGATGATGCCCAGAAAGCTCGCCGCCACGAGCGACGCACCGCCCACGAGCGCCCCATCGACATCGGCGCACGCGGCAAGCTCGCCAATGTTCTCGGCCTTCACGCTGCCGCCATACAGCACGCTCACCGACTGCGCCGCCTCGGCCCCATAAAGCTCGCCCAGCAACGCCCGTATCGCCGAGTGAACCTCTTGCGCCTGCGCCGCCGTCGCCGTCCGCCCCGTGCCAATCGCCCACACCGGCTCATACGCAATCACCACCTTCGCCATCTCGCCCGCCGTAAACCCAGAGAGCGCCGCACGCAACTGCCGCGACACCACCCCAATCGTCGCCCCACCGTCGCGCTCGCTCAGCGTCTCGCCGCAACACACAATCGGCGTCAGCCCCGCATCAAACGCCGCACGCGCCTTCTTCCCCACCACCTCATCGCTGTCGCCAAACATCGCCCGCCGCTCGCTATGCCCCACGATGCACGCCGCGCAACCCACATCGCGCAACATCGTCGCGGCCACCTCACCCGTAAACGCCCCCGACTCCGCAAAATAACAATCCTGACCCGCCACCTCGACCGCCGACCCACGCAGCGCCGCGCTCACCTCACCCACATACGTAAACACCGGAGCCACAATCACCCGCACCCCCGCGGTCGGCTTCACCGCCGCACCCAGCCCCTGCGCAAGCGCAAGCGCCTCCGCACGTTTGTGATTCAGCTTCCAGTTTCCAGCGATAATCAGCTCACGCGTTGCCATCACGATTGCTCCAGACCTTCACGCTCAAGGCGTTCCACCAGTTTCTTAATCTCTTCAAGCCGACTCTTGTGCGCGACAAGCGTCCGCCGCCCCGTCCGCACCACCACGAGGTCTTCGGCCCCCACGAGCGCGATCAACTCATCAGGGTCATCCGAAAACACAAAGTTCCCCCGACTCTCCACCGCCGTCACAAGCCCATGCGCCACATTCGACTCGCCATCTTCCGGCATCGTCTGCCGCAGCGCCAGCCACCCCCCCACATCGAGCCAGTCAAAGTGACACTCAAACATATCCACCCGCCGCGCCTTCTCCATCACCCCATAATCAATCGATATCCGCGGAAGCGAACCAAACTGCTCCGCCGCCGTCTTCTGCCGCTCCTCCAGCGTCGCACCCAGCGCGTAATCACTCACGAACCGCGCGTGCTCAGGCAACACCCGCGACATCTCGTTCGCAAGCGCCGACGCCCGCCACACAAACATCCCGCTGTTCCAGAAATACCGCCCCGTCGCCACATACCCCTCCGCCACCTCTCGCGACGGCTTCTCTTTGAACGACGCCACCCGATGCCGCCCATTCTGCGTCGCATGACCCTCACCCCGCTCAAGATACCCATACCCCGTCGCCGCATACGTCGGATGCACGCCAAACGTGAACAGCGTCTCCTCATCTTCACGCGCCGCCGCAAACGCCGCTCCCATCACCCGCGCAAACGCCTCCGCCGGACGAATCATATGGTCCGCCGTCAACACCGCCATCACCGCATCACTCGCCCGCGCTCGCACCTCACCCAGCGCATACGCAATCGCCGCCGCCGTATCGCGCGCCGTCGGCTCGGCCAACACATTCTCATGCGCGAAATCCGGCAACTGAAGCCGCACCGCGTGCGCATACCGCGCCCCCGTCACCACCAGCACCCGCTCTGCCGGCACAAGCCGCACCGCACGCGCGTACGCATGCTGCAACAACGACGACTCATCAAACAGCCGCAAAAACTGCTTCGGACGCTCGCGCGTACTCAACGGCCAGAACCGCGTGCCACCACCCCCCGCGAGAATCACCGCATATACCGGCACCCCGCCGTCGCTGCTATACTCTCCCGAAGTCATCTTCCACCCGCTCGATGTCGTCTTCCCCGAAGTACGTCCCCGTCTGTATCTCCGCAATCATCAGCGGCGCATCGCTGCTGTTCGCCAGCCGATGCAGCGCCCCTCTCGGAATATCAATCGCCTGCCCCGGATGCAGCGCAATCCGAATCCCATCCAGCGTCACCTCCGCCACTCCCGACACCACGTACCAGTGCTCCTGACGAAACTTGTGCCGCTGGTAACTCAACCGCTTACCCGGCAACACCGTGATCGTCTTCATCTTGAACGTCGCCGTATCCGCAAGCACCGTGAACGACCCCCACGGACGCACCTCGGTCGGCGTTAGTTCACCCGTCGGTGCCGCCCCATTCGCGGCTGCACCACCCTCATGGCTCTCTCTGATGTTTCGCTTCGACATGGCGCGCACGCGTAGCATACGGCACGGTCGAATAAAAGCCGACGCTTGCATCCCGCCCCGAGACGTCGTAATCTAACGACATGGTAAGGGTCTCGGCAGGGCAAACCGCCCACGCACGAGGCCCTTATGTCGTTCATGCCGCACCGCCCCACCAAACCCACCAGAACCATCCAGACCCACCCCGAACACCCCATGCCAGGCATGACCACCGCTATTCAGCCCGTCCACGGCAAACACTATTCAAACGCAACAGATATGGAGCCCACCATGACCGAACGCCAACTCACCCTCACCGTCGGCCTCGTCGCCGCCTTCTCCATCTTCCTCGCCGCCTCACTCGCCGGCTGCGCCACCACCCTCGGGGCCAACCCCCTCGACACATGGCACGCCGAAACACACCACACCCCCTCAGCCGTCGACACCGACCCAGCCCTCAAATACGACCGCGCACGCTACCTCACCGAAAATGGAGCCCCCGACCTCGCCATCCGCGACCTCAGCGAACTCGTCGAAGCCAACCCCAGAGAGGGCGAAGCGGCCCGCTACCCTCGCCGCGAACTCGCCGCCGCCTACGTCGCCCTCGCTCGCGACCAGATGCTCGCTCCCAGCGACGCCAACTTCAGCGTCAACGCCACCCTCGCCATCGACGGAAACATCGAGCTCGCCCGCAAATACGTCGCCGCCAGCATCGACGAAGCCCCAGGCGAAGACAACGAACGCGCCTACGACATCTACCGCGACATCGAAATGGTCGCGCAAGAGTACGCCTCATACGTCGCCGAAGCCGCCCGCAGAGCCGCCCCAGCCTACCGCCTCCGCTCACCCGGCGGCGCTATCCAGAGCGGAATCTCCGACACCACCACCGCCCACCGCTAGAGTGGCCCACCGCGACAGTGGCCCACCGCTAGAGTGGCCCACCGCTACCGTGGCCCACCGCTAAAACCCGTACGCCGCAAACTCTTCCCGATCCGGACGCCCCGTCGCCACCAGCATCCGACGACCCTCAGCAAAACACACCACCGACCCAATCGTCGCCCGCGTCACCGACTCGACGCACGGCGTGTCTTGCCCCATCCGATCATCCGGCCCCGCATCCCGCAACACCTTCAGCACATCGTCGCGCGAAATCCCCCGCGTCCCCGAAAGCAGCGCCACAAGCCGCTTCTCGCGCGAAAGCGCCGCCGCACCCGCATCAACCCGCTGACGCAACGCAAACCGCACCCACTCATCCACCCGCGTCGCCCGCCCCACCTTCGGCACCCGCGTCTGCAACCGATTCGCATCCACCACATACCCATCGCGCGCACGCCGCACCCGCGTCGCAAGGTTCGCCACCTCTAACAGAGCCACCGACCCCGTCGCGTCGCCCAGCACAAACGTTCGCGGACGTGCAAACGACAGCCCCGAAAGATACGCCACCGCCTCACCCACCGTCCGATACCGCTCCAGCACCTCCTGCAACGCCCACGACGCCGGTACACCAACCCGCGTCGCACCCGGGTCACACGCGCTCGTCATCGACACCGCGAGCCCCGCCTCATTCAACCCCACGTGCGACCCCGGCTCATTCACGAACCCGAACTCGATGCTCCCATACCCCCGCGACGGATGACTCGCGCGCACCTGCGTCGCCCCCTTCAAAAACACCCGCGCATCCACGTTCCGCGCCAACAGCACCCCACCCGAAGACCGCGCCTTCTCAATCGCAAACGCCACCCCACCCACCGGCGCAACCGTCGTCTCAAGCCACAACCCCGCTGCCAGCGCAAAATAAAACCGCGTCACCGGTATCCCCGCACCCTCCGCAATACCCCGCAACCGCTCACACTGATTCGCAAACTGTGCTTCGAGCCGCCCGCGAAACTGCGCCACCAGCGCCCCCGTCGGCCCATCCAGCGCCTTCCACAACAACGCCGGCAACCGCCCCGTCGCAGACCCCGCGCCCGACCCGAGCGACGCCAGCGCCGCGTCCAGCAGCCCCGCCAAAACCTCACGCTGCGTCTCGCCCTGCTGCCGACCCATCGCATACGGCTCGCCCCCGCACTCGACAAAGTGCGCGCGCGACAACTCGCTCGTGCTCGGCAACACCGACAACATGCAATGATCGTTACAGGCGCGCGCCCCCAAGCGTCAATCCGCCACGCATTTCGTGACGTGGGTCAATTCTCGCCGCAACGCAACTGGCGCAATCGCACCACATGACTACCTTGCTCTGTGAAATCACGACGAGGAGGTTGCGATGGCAGCGACACTCATAAACTCTCCCGCGACGACGTATCCCGCCCCCGCGACCGACACCCCCGCGACGCACCGCGTCCCCCGCGTCCCCCGCGTCCCCCGCGTCGCCCATAACGCCCGCCCGCGCACCGGCTTCGACATGCGCCTCCCCGTCCGCGCCGTCCTCACGACCGGCGAGGTCGCCGCGCGCTACGCCGTCGTCGCCCTCTTCACCTGCGCCGCCCTCTGGCTCGCCGCCACCGCCACCCTGCGCCCCTGGTCGATCCACTGGGGCGCCACCGTCGGCGAAGCCCGCGGCAACATGATTGGCGACGCCCTCATCGGCTCACCCCAATACGAAACCACCCGCGCCATCACCATCAACGCGCCCCCCGACGAAGTCTTTCCGTGGCTCATGCAAATCGGCGCCGACCGTGGTGGATTCTACAGCTACGAAGCACTCGAAGACCTCTTCGGTCTAGGCATCGACAACACCGACCGCCTCCACCCCGAGTGGCAAGACCTGCGCGAAGGCAGCGAGGTGCGACTCGCCGCCGCTGGCGGCCCCGTGATGCGCGTCGCCGAGCTGCACGCCCCCTTTGCCATCGCCCTGCTTACCCGCGTCAACACCGTCTCGGGCACCGAGTTCACCAAAGACCAGCCCCTCCCCGCCCACTATGTCATGACGAGCTGGGCCTTCGAGGTGCGCCCCTTGCCCGACAACCAGTCACGCCTCGTCGTTCGTTATCGCATGGCCTTCGAACCCGGACTCGTCAACGCCGTCGCCTACCGCGAGCTGCTCGGCCCCATTCACTTCGTCATGGAAAGAGCCATGCTAAAGGGCATCAAAGCCCGCGCCGACCGCGCCACCACGACCTCCACCGCCCTCATCGCAGACCGCACCGCACGATGAGCCGTCAGGCGAAGAGCCATAAACACGATGAGCCGTCAGGCGAAGAGCCATAAACACGATGAGCCGTCAGGCGAAGAGCCACAAATTCAGTTCAAGCCCAGCTCCGCGCCCACCTGCGCCAATATCGGCGCAGCCTTCTCAATCATCTCCATCTCCACCGCATACGAAATCCGAAAATACCCGCGACGCCCAAACCCCGTCCCCGGCACCACCAGCACCCGATGCTTCGCCAGCATCGACGCAAACGCCACGTCGTCGCCCCCCGCAAACCCCACCGGCACTTTCGGAAAAAGATAAAACGCCCCCTCTGGCCGCACGCACTCAATCCCCGCCGCATCCAGCGCCGCGAGCATCTTCGCCCGCCGCTCGGCATACGCATCAATCGCCACCGACGCGTCAATGCACCGCGCAATCGCCCGCTGCTGCAACGCCGGCGCGTTGATGTACCCCAGCACCCGATTGCAAAACGTCATCGCCCGCACCACATCCGCCGCGAACTCACTCTGCGCCGATACCGCCGCATACCCAATCCGCTCGCCCGGCAACGACAAATCTTTCGAAAACGACGTGCAGATCATCGCGTGTTCATACGCCCCAAACACCGATGGAACCTCATGCCCGTCATACACGAGCCGCGCGTACGGCTCATCCGACAACAACCAGATGGGCCGCCCAAACTCCGCCGTCTTCTCGCGCAGCATCGCCCCAATCGCCGCAATCGTCTCGGCCTTATACAGCCGCCCCGTCGGGTTATTCGGCGAATTGATCAACACCGCCCGCGTCCGACCGTTGATTGCCGCCGCCATCGCCCCCACATCCGGCTCAAACGACGCATCCGTCTCCACCACCACCGCCTTCGCGTCGTGATTGTCCGCGTAAAACACATACTCCGGAAAATACGGCGCCAGAATCACCACCTCATCACCCGGGTCGAGCAACGCCTTGAACGCGATATTCAGCGACCCCGCCGCCCCCACCGTCATCACGATGTGCGACGCGCCGAGCGCCGCCGCCCCCTCCAGATGATGCCCCCGGTTGATAAACCCCGCCACCGCCGCCCGCGTCTCTTCAAAACCCGCATTCAGCATGTACCGATGCGTCCCCGGCGTCGTGTCATTCACGCACGCACGCAACGCCTCGACATACTCACCCGGCGGTTCAAACACAGGGTTGCCCAGCGAAAAATCATACACATTCGCCGCCCCATACCGCGCCCGCAGCCGCGCCCCCTCCTCGAACATCTGACGGATCATCGAACCCTGACTCGCGAGGCGCACCACGCGTTCGGCCACAGGCGAACTCAACGCAACCATTGTTATCCCTTCGCTTCGCTGCGGTGAGAGAACACACACCGCAAGCCCTGACGCGCCGAAAGCCAGGATGCGCCGCAATCTCTGACGCACCGCGAACTCAGACGCACCGCAAACTCTCACGCGCGGCAGACTTTCACGCACCGCTCAACAAAGCAACCCGTCGCACACCCATCCCACTCACCCAACTCGCACACCCAACTCGCACACCCGCCTCGTGCCACTTGTCTCGCGCCCACGTCACCGCTACCGTCTGCCCGATGAAACCCCACGCCCACACCGTCGCGCACTCCCTCACCGTCACTCTCACGCTCACCCTCACGGTCGCCCTCGTCGCCCTCGCTTCCTGCGCCCATCGCCCCGACACCGACGACCTGCCACCCCACGGCACCGCCCTCTTGCCCGACGACACCGACAAATCACGCTGGCTCGCCACCCGCGCCGGAGGCCCACGCGCCAACGACGCCGACCCCGCGACCCTCCCCTTCGACCCCACTTCCACAACATCAACCCCATCAACCCCATCAACCCCATCAACCACCACAACCAGCACCAACACCACGAGCCCACCCGCACCCACCTTCGCCTCCGCCAACGCCTACCTCCACTACCTTCGCGGACAACTCGCCGCCCTCACAGCCGACGCCACCACCGCCGCCGACGAATACCGCAAAGCCCTCGCCCACGACGACGCCTCACCCGCCATCCTGCTCGAACTCGCCCGCCAACAGGTGCGTTTAGGCCACACCCACAACGCCCTCGCCACCTGCCGCCGCGGCGTCGAAGTCGCCCCCTCACACCCCCAGCTCTGGCTCCTGCTCGGAAGACTCCTCCTTGCCCGCCCCGACAAATCCGAAGCCATCGCCGCCCTCGAACGCGCCGCCACACTCGCCCCTCGCGACCTCGAAACCGCCGACCACCTCGCCGCCGTCTACCTCCTCCTCCGCCGCGAATCCGACGCCATCGCCACCTACGCACGCCTCACCCGCGAACCCGGACTCGCACTCGACGCAGGCCCACGACTCGCCGACCTCTACTGGCGCATCGGCGACGCCACCCGCGCCCTCGATGCCGCCCGCGACAACCTCACCCGCGACCGCGGCGACGTCACCTCACTGCGCCTCATCGCCGCCCTCAAACAGCAAAAAGGCGACATCGACGGCGCCATTGCCGCCCAACAACAGGTCCTCTTCTACTACCCCGGTGAACGCGACACGATGGCCGCCCTCGCACGCACCTACTACCGCGCCAACCGCAACACCGACGGCGACGCCACCCTCGCACGCCTTTTACTCAGCATCGAGGCCGAACAACCCCGCGAACGCGCCGCCACCACCGTCGGCATCATCGCCTACGACGAGCGCCGCTACGACACCGCACTCACCCACTTTCGCGCAGCGCTCGCCGCCGAACCCACCTTTCACCTCGCCCGCATCTACCTCGCATGGACCCTCGAAAAGCTCGGCAAACACAACGACGCCGCCCAGCAGCTTCGCCGCGTACCCCACGAATCCCGCCTCTACGGACACGCAGTCTACTCACGCATGCGACTCTTACAGCACGACAAAAAAGACGACGCCGCACTCACCCTCGCCAGCGACGCCCTCAAACTCATCCGCGACGAAAACGTCCGCTTCGAACTCCTCGACGCCCGCACCCAGCTCCTCGCCCGCAAAGGACGCCTCAAAGAAGCCGAAGCCTCCCTCGCCCCCCTCGCAGACGGCGCACCCCCCGACATCGCCGAACGCGTCTACACCATTCTCGGCGTCGCCGCCGAACTCGCCAACGACATGCCCCGCAGCCTCTACTGGATGCAGCGCGCCCTCGACGCAAACCCCGAAAACGCCAACGCCCTCAACTACATCGGCTACACATGGGCCGACGAAGGCAAAAACCTCGAACAGGCCCTCGGCATGCTGCAAATGGCCGTCGCCCTCGAACCCGAGAGCGGTCACATCACCGACAGCCTCGGCTGGGTCTACTTTCGCCTCGGCGATCACAACCGCGCACTCAACCTGCTCGAACGCGCCAACTACCTCGCCCCGCGCGAACCCGTCATCCTCCTCCACCTCGGCGACGCCTGCGCCGCCACGGGCGACCTCGACCGCGCCCGCACACTCTGGCGTGAAGCCCTGCGCTACGACCCCAAACCCGAAGACCGCAAAACGCTCGAATCCCGCCTCAAGCCCTGACACACCATCGCCCGCCCCTCACCGCACGCCCAGCGTCGCCCGCATCGCCGCAAGCATCGTGTTGCACGCCGCGTGATACAGCGACGGCGCCGCGATGCCACCCCCGCGCGCCCGCAGATACCCAAACAGCAACGATGGAAAAAACACCGCGAGCCGAAACACCGACGGTATCGTCACAAAGTGCGCCACCGCAAAAACCAGCGATGCCACAAACAGGCCCGGCCCAACCCACGTGCCAAAAAGCCGCCACCGACGCCCAAACACCCCATCGAGCCGCGACTGCAAATACCCCCGAAAAAATAGCTCCTCCGGTATCGCCACCCCCAGCAGATGCTGCGCCGCCGTCCCCAGCAACTCGGGCGCAACCACAAACTTCTGCGCCGCATTCAACTCACTCAGCCGCGACGTAAACGCCCTCGCAAACGTCGTCCCCCCCGACGCCGCAAGCGTCAGCGCCTCGACAAACGCCACCCCGCTCGTAAACAGCAACGCATACGGCACGAGCGTCACCACCGACGCCACCACCGCCAGCAACACCGCCCGCTTCAAATGCAACGCCCCCAGCCCCGCCTCCTCCGCGCTCATCCGCCCCGTCAAAATCACAAACGCCGGAACCCCAAAAAACGCCACGCTCACAATCGCGCCCTGCACGTGTACGCTCAGCCCCGGCCTCATCGAAAGCCAAAGCAGCAGCAGCGCAGCGAGCGATGCCGCCACGACTTCAACCGCTACTTTCCACTTTTCGTGAGCCAAGGTGCGGCGTTCTCTACCGCAACTCGCCGCTCAAAGACGAGACCCACACGGCCAATTCACACGCTCACACCGTCACTCTGCCACACCGTCACTCTGCCACACCGTCACAGCATCACGCCGCCTTGCGCAGCACGTCGGCTTCAGGGCCAGCTTCACGACCACCGTCTCGACCAGCCCCATCACGCAGCGCCACCACGTTGCCCGCCTCACCCGCGAGACCCGCCACCCGCGGTGCCTGCAACCACCGGCTCTGCACCTGCGCCGACAAAAACAGCCGCGTGTGGCTCGCCCCTACCTGATACGCCGTCGACACCCGATGCCGCAGCTTCGCCCGCGTCGCATCAACCATCAGCGGAAGTCCCGGCAAATAATCAAACGGGCTCTCTCGCGCCGCCTCAGGCAACGAGGTCGTCACGCTGCCGATGCGACTCACGAGATGCGCATCGCTGCCGCCCGTCGCCGGCATCGACTCGCGCTGACAAAAATCGAGCGCCTGCCGATTCGCCGCCGCACCCATCTCGCCGTTCGCCACCTCAATCGCCCCAATGCACATCCAGTACGCACGCAACCGCTCATACCGGCGCGCGTCGTACCCCACGTTTTTCCATACCGGAGCAAATGGATGCGCGAGACTCACAAACGCGTCGTACTCGACCGCCGCCGGCAGCAGCAGCTCAAACGACCGGTCGATCACCGCGTAAAACCGCTTGCGCTTGTAGGGCTCGACGTGCCGCCGAAAGTAATCGACGAGATCATCGGCGTCGCGAAAGTAAATCAAAAAGTCGAGCCGCTCGCTGCTGCCCACTTCAATCGCCGGTATCGTCGTGACACGGCCCCGCTCGTAAAGCTCGAGGCTGCCGCGAATCTCGTTGTGGTCGGTGATGCAGAGGCCCACATCGAGCCGCAACGCCGCCTCTTCGCTCTCGCGCGACGTCATCCGCCCGTCGCTGTGCTCGGTGTGTGAGTGCAGGTCGATTTCAAATCGATTCACGTCGCGATCACCCTTCGGGTTGTCTCCCCGTCTCGTGTGCGCCCCCGGCCAAAGCCGCCGTGGTTCGTAACACAGGCTTCATCGCCCTGTATAGAAAGATTATGACCCAACTCGCCCCCACGCCACCATGACGCACGTCACACCCGGCGCACGTCACACCCGACACGCCCGCCGGTACGGGTCTATCCTGGCGAGCGTCCGCACCACCTCGCCCGCGCGTGCGTGTCCCCCGTCAGAATCGTGGGTCAGCCCGAATAGCCACTGGCACCTCGCTCCCTCGTGCGCGTTCCCCCTTTTCCTCACTGGGGAAAAGGGGGACAGGGGGATAGGGGGACAGGGGGATAGGGG
>CAZXXB010000046.1:14319-18747 GCA_964644185.1 uncultured Myxococcota bacterium | reverse complement strand
TGGAACGCGAGCCAGGTTACCGCGGCCGTGGTGGTCGGCAGCCCCGCAGACCGACTCGCGTTTTCACGCGCGGTGGGTCTCATCAACGCCGCCTTCGAGGGGGGTGAGTTTCGCATCGTCGAACTCATTGACCCTGGCGCCGCGCAGATTCGCCTCCACTTCGGTAAACCAGACGACTACCAGACCATCGCACGCGAATACGGGTTCTCGTTCGTCGCCGACAAAACCGGCTACTATGTCGTGTCGTGGAGCGATGCAAACGAGCTAGAGTCGGCGCGCCTGATGAACGTCACCGACCCACCCAACGGCGAGGCCGGCCGCGCGCTGCTGCTCTCGACACTCGCCGCGAGCCTCGGTCCACTTGCCGACTCGCCGCTCTACGCCGACAGCATCTTCTATGAAAACGATCTGCCCGGGTCGGGCACGTTGACGAAGCCGAGCGACGTCGATCGTCGGCTGCTGCGGTTTCTGTATCGCACCTTGAAACCGGGCGACCAATTGCCACAGGTCGACGCGGCGCTCGACGCTGCATGGCCGAACAAGTAGTCTCCCGCCCCATGAGCAAACCAGCAAACGAGTCGGGTCGCGCCGCAGCATCGGGGTTCTTTCGGCGTGTTGAGGCGATTGGCAATCGGCTGCCCGACCCGGTCTCGATCTTCTTCATCCTGTGCGCCGTCGTCATCGTCGCTTCCGCGCTCTTCGCCGGTGCGACCGCACGCCTGCCCACCGCCGCGGGCGTCGAAGACGTGCGCACCGTCAAAAGCCTTCTCACCCGCGACGGCCTGCGCTGGATGTTCACGAACGCGGTGCCCAATTTTGTCGGGTTTCGACCCCTCGGCCCCGTGCTCACAATCTTGCTCGGCGTCGGCGTCGCAGAGCGCGCAGGGCTCATCACGACCGGATTACGCATGTTCATCGACGCCGCGCCAAAGCACCTCGTGACCCCGTCGCTGGTCTTCGCCGGGGTGATGTCGTCGCTCGTCGGCGATGCGGGCTACGTCGTGCTGATTCCATTGGGCGCGATGATTTTTCTCGCGCTCGGCAGACACCCCCTCGCGGGGCTCGCGGCAACCTTCGCCGGCGTTGCGGGCGGCTTTTCGGCGAACCTCTTCATCACCTCGCTCGACCCCATGCTGGCGCGGCTCACCGAGCAAGCAGCGCAGGTGATCGACAAAAGCTACACTGTCAACGCGGCGAGCAACTGGTACTTCATGATCGCCTCGACCTTCCTGCTCACTGGCGTCGGCACCCTCGTGACGAACCGGCTCGTCGAGCCCGCGCTTGGCACCTACGCACCCCACGCGGGCGAGGCCGTCGCGCGCCACGAATCGGTCTCAGCCGTTGAGCGTTCCGCCTTTTTCACCGCGTGCGCGACCGCCGTGCTGATGACGGCCGCCGTCGTCGCATTCGTCGCGTGGCCCGGGTCTCCACTCTTTGAAGAAGCCGACGCCAACGCGCCACTCATCGCAAAACTGAAGCCGTTCTTCGAGTCGCTCGAAATTCTCGTCGCGTTGCTGTTTCTCGTGCCCGGCATCGTCTTCGGCGTGCGTGTCGGCGCCGTAAAGAGCGACAAAGACGTGGCCCGAATGATGGCCGAGTCGATGGGTGGCATGGGCGGCTACATCGTGCTCGCATTCGCCGCCGGGCAGTTCGTCGCGTTCTTCAACTGGACAAGCCTCGGCGCGGTCACCGCCGTCAACGGCGCAGCCCTCTTGACCTCGATCGGCCTTACCGGAGTTCCACTCATGGTCGGGTTCGTCGGCGTCTCGGCGCTCTTCAACCTCTTCGTCGGCAGTGCCTCGGCAAAGTGGAGCTTCTTCGCGCCGATCTTCGTGCCAATGTTGATGTTGATGGGCTACAGCCCCGAGACCGTACAGGCTGTCTATCGCGTGGGTGATTCAGTCACGAACCCCGTTGCGCCCCTCTTGCCCTATATCCCCATCGTCATCGGCTACGCACGTCGCTACGAGCGCGAGGCCGGCCTCGGCACCCTCTTCGCCCTCATGGCCCCCTACTCGCTCGCGTTTCTCGTCTCGTGGACACTCGTCGTCGTCGCGTGGCTACTCGTCGGCTTACCGTGGGGCCCCGGCGCGCCCGTGCTCTACCTTCCCCGCTAACCCACCCATAGCCGCGCACGCCCCTTACGCCGCGTCACGCCACGGCGTGCGCTGCCACACCTTCACCGCGAGGTGCTCAAGCTCAAGCGACGTGATGCCGTGCTCTTCGAGCGTGCGATCGTAAAGCGCATCGGCCTCTTGCTGCGTCACGCCGATGCTGCCCGCCGAGAGCCTCTTGACCATGATGTCATCCCACTGGCCTTTGCGCTTGCGCGCCTCAAGCTCGCGCCGCCACAAATCGACGAACAGACCCGCCTCGTGCGCGTTGCCGGGTTGCAGCACGAACTGAAACTCGCAGTGCAACCGCACCGCCGTGAGATCATACGCCTGCCGCATTTCGAGAAACCGCCGCACGTTCTTATGCACCGTGTCGAACGCGTCGGCACCCTTCACCACGCGATACGTCTCGCGTGTCACCGCATCGAGAGAAAAGATCAGCAGAATCTCAGTGTGCGGATGCCTCGCCGCCGTCTCAAGCAGTTGCCGCGACAGCGCTTCGGTGAGCCGAATCGCGTTGGTGTCGATGCGAAAATACCCAAAGTTGTCGCGCGCGCGGCTCACCGCGTAGTCGAGCATGTCACCCAGTTGCGGATGCAGGCTGGGGTCGCCGAGCCACTGAAAAATGATGTGGTCGAACTTCAACCCACCCTCGGCCACGTCGTCGATGATCTTGCGAAACACATCGAGGTCCATGAACCCCTTTTGCGCGTCGCCGTGCACGTGCTCGCGCTGCTCGGCGTGCGGCGCGCACATCTTGCAACGCAGGTTGCAAAAGTCGGTCGGCTCGATCTGCAAAACGCCCAGGGTATCCATGCTCTGCTCTTACTCTCTTGCTCTCTTGCTCTCTTACTCTCTTGCTCTCTTGCTCTCTTGCTCTCTTGCTCTGCTACTCGCTCGTCTCGAACTCTCGCGCTCGCGCGCCCACACGCGCCCATCACCACGCGCTACGCCCCAATCATGTTGAGCGCCGACGCAATTCGCGGAGACCGCGTCTTCAGCGCCTCTTTCACCTCGACGAGAAACGCGCGCGACGCATTGTGCGCGATCGTCGCCACGTCGTTCGACTCTGGACGCAGGTAACAGCCCTGAATGCACGCGTGGGTGCAGCCCAGCACCTTTTCACGCATCTCGCTCGCCTTCACCGACATCCACATCTCTTTGATCGTCTGCGTGCGCGCGTTACCAAAACTGTCAGCGTCAAAATTGAGCCGCCCGTCGCACATCAGCGCGCGCCCATCGGCGTTGATGTAAAGCTCTTTAAACCCGTTGAAGCACGGCGCCTCGTGCGGCTGCACCTGCAACCGATAATAGCTCTTCGCAAGGTCAAGGTTTTCGGGCGCATTCGTGTAATCGAACGTACCCGCAAACTCGCGCCGCTTCGCATTCAGCGTATCCATCACCCGGTCGAGCAGCGGCCAGCGATCGGCATTGATCCACAGCGGATTCGACATGTCGCCGCCGCGCGCCGCCTCGTAACCAAACAGAAAAAGAAACTGCATCTTGTCGGCACCCGCCGCGCGCACCTCATCAACCAGCGTCGGAAGCTCTTCGAGGTTTTCGTTGTGAATGATGCAGTTGATGTTGATGCGCTTGCGATGAAACAGCGCGCCGCTCGCGATCAGCTCGGCCTCGTGCCGCCGCACCGCGCGAATCGTCTCCATCGCCTTGTCGTAAACCCCCTCACCGCGAATCTTGTCGTTCGTCTCGCGCAGCCCATCAAGCGACACATTCATGTGCACCCGATGCAGCCCCGCAAGCCGACGCGCGTCGGCATCGCTGATGCGCGTGCCGTTCGTCGTGACCGTCACGAACAACCCCCGCCTCTCGCCATGCTCGAGTATGTCGATCATGTCCTTGCGCAAAAACGGCTCGCCACCCAGCGGATTAAAAATCTTCACGCCCCAGTCGGCGGTCTGGTCAATGATGCTGATGATCTCGTCGTAGGTCAGCTCATTCTTGAGCGGGTAACACGTCGTGCACATCTGGCACGCGAGGTTGCACCGCAACGTCACGTTGACCGAAACCCAGTCGGGCGGCGCAAGCGGATAATTGAAACGCCGCGACGCGTGCATCAACAAATCACGCTTCACGTCGGTCAGACGTCCGGGTGGTGAAAGCTGGGTTTTGCTGGCCATCTGCGCCATCGTAATCGCTCGCTATCGGTCCCCGTTCGTTCTGCTCCGCTCGCGGCGCGCTCCCCCTGAGAGGCGTCCACCGCTCGTTTCACTCATCCCCTCAACCACTCATCACTCAACCACTCATCACTCAACCACTCATCACTCAACCACTCATCCCCTCAACCGACGATACG
>CAZXXB010000046.1:11688-14263 GCA_964644185.1 uncultured Myxococcota bacterium | reverse complement strand
AACTGCTCACGCAGGCTCTCGTTGTCGTCGGCGCGACGCCGGTTCTCATCTTCGAGACGCGCCCTGTCGCGCTTCAGCCCCTCGATGTCGGCCCGCAATGTCTGCTCGGCGGCGACGAGTCGCGAGTTCTGCTCGGTCGCAAGGTCGAGCCGCGCCTTCAACTCCGAGATTTCACCTTTCACCGATGCAATCTCGGTCGCCTTGCGCGCCTCAAGCTGTGCCGCGTGCAGCTCGCCCTGTCGCCGTGCCGCCGACAAATCACGCTCGGCTTCACGCAGCGCCCGCTCAAACTCGCGCACCGCACCAGAGTGCTGCGTCTTCAACTCGGCGACCTGCTCGCGCAACTCGCGAATCTCTTCAAGCTCGCCGACACGACGCGACCGGTCGAGATACCCATCATGGGCTATCCGCACCATTTCGGTCCACAATCCGGGGCTACGAACCCGTCGTTTCGGTGCCGCGCAAAACGGAAGAAACGGCGCGATCGTCACCTCGGCGGTGAACCGCTCAGCCGCAAGCCGCAACGCATTCGCCGACCGGCGCGCCACCTCATCGGGTGACGTAACCGGCTCACGCAGCGCCGCCACAAGCGCCTCGTGCCCCCCGTCGGGGTCCACGACCCAGCCCGCTTCATACTCGCGCACGAGCGGAGCCAGTACCCCATAGGTTGCCGTAATGAGCGGCAAGCCGCAACCGATTTGATCGAGGTCGCGAAAAGCGAGCGCCATTTCGCGCTCAGGGTTGCGTGCCATCGCCGACAGCGCAAACCCCGCCGCACGGTAGTTCGCCAGCATGTCCGGGTAGCCCGTGAACGCATGCCGCTCGATGCGCGGGTGCCCTTCGAGCGCACCCAGCCCTGCAACACCCGGGTTCGCCGTCGGCCCCGCCTCACCCGCGAGTGGATACACCCCCGAGTAAAGATGCACCGTGCCCGCCCCCTCGCTCTCCATCGCCGCAACAAGCGCCGCAAGCGACGCCGACAGGTCTTGCCACGGCCACGACACACCCCCCGCAACGCACACCGACAGGTCACGCGCACGCCCCGGCAAATAGCCTTCCGTCGGGCGCGGAGCCGTCAGCGGCACCACCGAAATCGGCGGCTCGCGCGTGTCGAAACCCGCCATCGCAAGCCACGACAAATAATAGTGCCGCTGCCGTTCGCTCGTGCACAACAGATGGTCGGCACGCCGCAGGTAATCGAGAAACTTCAACGTTTCGAGCGCGTGATCGACCTTCTGAAACGCAAACTCAAGCGGTCGCGGAGCATAAAGATCAGCCACCAGCGCCGTGTCGATGTCGTCGGGCAGATGCCCCAGCATCTCTGGCTGACACGCGATGAACACATCCGCACGCGTGCGCATCACAATCGCCGCAAGGTCGTCACCCGCGCCATAACCCCACACCGCGCACCCATCGACATCGGTGCCCCGCGCTGGCCCCGCAAGCCCCAAATCGCGCGCCCGCGTAAGAAAGCTGACGCTGTGCCCCGCCGCGACAAGCCCGCGAGCGAGCGCCGTCGCGCGCAGCACCACGCCGGGTACGGGTCGATCACCCATCGGTAGCGCGCCGTGTAATCCAATCAAGACCTGCATCGGGTGTTGCCTTTCGTTGCGCGCGAGCATACCAACGCCGCGAGAGAGTTGCACCCACTCATCATCGGGGCTTTGTCATGGCACTCAACAAAATCGATCACGTCGCAATCATCGTCGGCAACCTGGAAGAGGCAAAAGCCCTCTGGGAAACCGCCTGGGGCCTCACCTGCAGCGCCGTCGAAGAAATCAAAGACCAGCACGTCCGCGTCGCCGTCATGCCCATCGGCAACGCACGCATCGAGCTGATGCAGCCCACAACCCCCGAAAGCGGTGTCGCGAAGTTTCTCGAAAAACGCGGCGAAGGGCTGCACCACATCTGCATCGAAGTCGAAGACATCGACGCCACCCTCGCCCAACTCAAAGCCAACGGCGCAAAGCTCATCGATGAGCAGGCCAAAATCGGCTACGGCGGAGCAAAAATCGCGTTCGTCCACCCCAAAGGCGCCACGGGTGTTTTGGTAGAGCTTGTGCAGCACACCGCCGAAAGCCGCCACCACGGCTAACCCCGCGCTGCGCACCCTGCCGCAACGCGGCATCACTCGCCGTAGACAATCACGTGCGCCGACGTGCGCCACGAACCACCCACCTGCACCTTGCGAATCGCATAGTCCAGCGTGTGCTCGCCCGCCGTCGGCCGCTCAACCTCAAACACAAACGGCGCCGTCACATCACCCGGGCACCAGTTGGCCCGCGGCGCGTTCACGCTGCGCACATCGCCGGTCGGGTTCTCTTTGCAATAGGCCTGCTCCCCACCCGGCAACAGCGGGTAGGCCGTACACACGTTCGCACAGTTCTCTCTCCACGGAGAAAACGCGCCGTCGTCGCCGTGCTCAACCGCCGTCGCACCCTCACCCATCGCACCTTCGTTCGTCGCACCCTCGCCCATCGCCACCTCACCCCAGAGCCCATCGCGCGCCGCCACCACGCCCTAGGCGATGGACAGCGCGCCAAGCAGGATCACGAGGATCAGCGTGACGGTCAGC
>CAZXXB010000046.1:7602-11678 GCA_964644185.1 uncultured Myxococcota bacterium | reverse complement strand
CGCACGCCTCCAGAACTCTTCCGCACCCCCAAGGCACGCCCGCGCCGCCTCTTCATCGCCACCCGCCGACGGGTCTGCCCCGCCATGCCCCGTCACCCGATACTCAATCACCGCCGACCGTGCCCCTTCGGGCAACACAAACGCTCGCTCACCCGTCGCCGCATCGGCACCCAGCGACCCGTTGATAAGCGGAATCACCGCGACCGCATTCCGCGGCGGAACCCCCGGCTCAAACGACAGCTTCGCCGACACAAACCACCGCCCCGCCGACCCCGACACCTGCCCCGCACCATCTGACCACGTCGAAATCTGCACATCGACCGTGTGCTCGCCCGCCCCTTCGGCAAGGTACGTCGCATTAAAAACATCCGTCACATCCACCGCAAACGTCATCGGCCCACCAAACGGCGTAATCGCGCGCACAAGCTCAATCGCAACCGCGTCACCCTCGCCCTGCGGCTCATCAAGCGTGAACTCAAAGTTGCGATCAAACGCATCGCATGACGGCGGCCAGTTCTGCCCCGTCGGTGGCGGGTCATCGTCCCACTTCTCAAATGGAAAACACGGCGACTCGAGTTCAACGTTGAGCATCACCCGCGCAAACGTCGTGTCGGGCAACGCAAACGTCGCCTTCGCCCGCTGAAACGACACCCCCTCGCCCTCGAAGCTCGCAATCACCGCGCGATCAAACAGCGTCGCCTCGCTCGGCTCATCAAACACGGCGCCATCGCCCGTCTCGCCACCCGTCTCGCCACCCGTTTCACCACCCGTTTCGCCACCGACCTCGTCACCCGTCTCATCTCCCGTCTCGCCGCCAGTCTCGTCATCGTCATCATCATCGCCGCACGCCGCGACCGACACGACCAGCGCGCCTGTCAAAATCGGCGTACATGCGACAAGAAACAAAAGCCGGGCCGCTGCGATAGCGTCCCGGCGTAATTCGACTGCGTTCGCCTTCAACGAAAGCCCGCGACGAAAAGGTCTCAGCGCCACGTCGTTATGACGAGGGCGTGGGGCACGTGCCGCCAAAGTCGGGGTGCACCTTGAACGTGCCGCCGGTGCAAACACCGCACTGCACGGTCATGCCCTCTTCGAACACCGTTGCCGGTGCGCGATAACGCCGCTTCGACTGCGTCGTCTTGCCGCGAAGCGTCGCTGATTCTCGATTGTTTTCACGCTTTGTCATTGTCAAAACCTCAGCCCTCTATTGCCGAGAACGAAACGTTCGCCCTACCGGTGACTGCTCTCGAACATTATACCCGGTTACTGCCCCGCGTCAAAGGTTACTCGCGGTTCAGCCACAACCGTCAACTTGCCCGTCGCATGCAGGTTGTGCGCCATGCACGGCGTCCGCACCCGTTCGTAATCAACCCCATCCGGAAACACAAAATCTTTGTTCCGCACCGCGCGAATCTCATCCAGCAGCGCCCCACCTCCCCAAAACTCGTGAACCTCCTGCTCCACGATGTTCCCCACCTTCCGCCGCATCTCTACACACGGATACACATCGCCGTTCGGCCCCACCACGATACCCGTCCGCCCCGCCCCGCACGGCACGCTCTCGCCGTCGATGCTCGCGTAAAACTTGTACGTCTCAAAGCGGCTGTAATAGTCGCTCCACCGCTCTGCCGGAACCTTATGCCGCAGCGGCTCGCGACTGCCGTCGTCGCGCACCGACAGCTTGCTACTCACCCGATACGTGAACACCCCAAACCGCTCGACCATCTCGACCATCGCGCCCACCTCATCCACATTCGTCGAGAGCGCAATGATCTTCACGTCGGTCTTCAACCCCGACGCCGCCAGCCGCTCAAGCCCCGCCATCGCCTGCGACAGCCCCTTGCGCACCCCCGTCGTCGCCTCAAACCCCCGCGTCGTCGCCCCGTAAAGACTCACCTCGACCTCAGCCGGACGAATCTCGTCGCGCCAGAACGCCACCACCTCATCGGTCACAAGCGCCGCATTCGTAAAAAACCGCTGAATGAACCCGCCCTGCTTCGCGTACCGCGACAGCTCGGCATGGTCGTCGCGCAGCAAAAACTCACCACCCGAAAACGTCAGATACAGCGACCCCGCCGCACGCAACCGATCGAACGCCAGCTTCCATTGCTCGGTCGAAAGCTCGTCGCGCCGGTTGTGGTTCGACTCGTAGCAATGCACGCAGCGAAAATTGCACTTGTGCGTCAACTCGACGAGCGCGCGATACGGCACGCTGCGCTCCATCAGCCGCTGCTCGAACGCCGCCATGTGGGCGCCCTGCCCCGCCCCCTCGCTCTGAAACGTCATCGCGCCCCACCCCCCTCGACCGTCGGCTGCAGCAGCGCATCGGGCGATGCCGCCCCCGTCAGCGTGCCGGTCGTGTAAAGGTTGTGCGCCATGCACGCCACGCGGTCGCGCAAATAATCGTACCCCTCTTCATAGGTAAAATCGGCGCTCGTCACCTTGCGCATCGCCAGCACGAGGGGGTCGCTCCACCAGAACTCATCGAGCGTCTGCCGCGCCAGATTGCCCACCGCCTTACGCGTATCAATGCACGGATACACATCGCCATTCGGCCCCACCACAAGCCCCGTGCGCGCCGCGCTGCACGGCTTGCCGCCTGCCTCGGCGGGCGTAAACCCATGCGCGTGCTCGTGCTCTGCGTGAAACGCCGCCCACCGCTCTTTCGGTATCCGATACCGCAGCGGCTCCCACGAACCATCATCGCGATGCGTAATGCGACCCGAAACCTCACACTCAAACCCGTATCGCTTCGCGAGCCCCACCATCGCCTCGACCTCTTCAAGGTTCAGCGACAGCGCAATCACCTTCAACTTGACCGGAAGCTCCGCCTCCGCAAGTGCGATAAGCCCCGCCTCAACCTGCGATAGGCCCTTGCGCGTGCCCGTCACCGCCTCATGCGTCGCGCTCGTCGCCCCATAAATGCTCACCTCGACCGCCACCGGCTTCACCACATCGCGCCAGAACATCGCAATCTCGCGCGTCACGAGCGACCCATTGGTCAACAGCACGACGCGAAAACCCCGCTCGCGCGCATACGCCGCAAGCTCGCGGTGGTCGCCTCGCAGCAAAAACTCGCCACCCGAAATGTTGAGGTCGATCACGCCCGCCGACTTCAGCCGGTCGATCACGAGCCGCCACTCGCTCGACGACAACTCATCGCGCCGGTTGTGGTTCGACTCGTAGCAATGCACGCAGCGAAAATTGCACTTGTGCGTCAGCTCGATCAGCGCCCCAGCCGGAACGCACGCCTCTTCCGCTCGCTTCTTGAACGCCGCATAGGCCGAGCCCTGCGACACCTGGTTTCCATCGCGGTCAATCATCCACACTGCCCACGCAAGAGCCGAGAAACCCTGCCGAACGCGAACTGCTCGCGCGCCAGCCGAAAGAGTACCGGGCTGGTACGATTAAACCTTCACACAGGCACCGCAAAACCGCAAGCACGCGCGTCACATGGGCCAACGCTCGCGCGCAAGCGCCAGCACTCACCCGCTGCGCGTCGCAAACCCCTTCGCCACGAGGTCGTCGAGCCACGCCGCCGCGTCGGCAAGCGCCGCCGCCTCGTCGATGCCCTCAAACTCTTCAAGCACGCTCGCCTGCACCACCTCGCGCAGTGGAGTCTTGCCATCGAGCGCCTCCCACAACACCGCCGCGGTCTCGTTGACCCCCAGCACGCGACTCGTGCGCGCGTCGATGATCACCCCTTCGCCCGCGACGACACGCCACGACACATCGGGGTTGCGCGCATACACCGCGTGCTCATGCCCCGCGCCCGTCATGCTCACTTCGGCCATCAAAGCAACCTCCCACGGCGGCGCGTCAGCGCAAGACCCACGATCATCAGCAGCGTCAGCGCACCGCTCGATGCGCCACCCGCGCCACCTTGCGCCGACGCGTTGCACCCCTCTTCTCCACCACCATCCGTCTCGGTCGTGTCACCCGTCGTTGCCGCCGCGTCGTCGTCATCGTCGGATGCCGTTGCGTCGTCGTCGTCGCCCGCGTCGTCGTCATCACCCGACGCGTCGTCATCATCGTCGGTCGCCGTCGCGTCATCGTCGTCGTCGGTCGCGGTCGCG
>CAZXXB010000046.1:7322-7582 GCA_964644185.1 uncultured Myxococcota bacterium | reverse complement strand
ATCGGTCGCATCATCGTCATCATCGGTCGCGTCATCGTCGTCGTCGGTCGCCGTCGCATCGTCGTCGTCGTCATCGGTGTCACCGGTCGTGTCGGTGTCACCAGTCGTATCGGTATCGCCCGTCGTATCGGTGTCGCCGGTCGTCTCTTCGATGTTCTGGCAATACCCATCGACGCAGTCTTGCGTATCGAAGCAGTCAAGCTCGTCTTCGCACGCGACGCGCCCATCGATGCACGCGTTATCGACGCACACGAAAAACT
>CAZXXB010000046.1:0-7309 GCA_964644185.1 uncultured Myxococcota bacterium | reverse complement strand
GTGCAATCTTCGTTCACGAAGCACTCGGGCTCATAACAAATGCCCGTCACGACGTTGCAGATGTTTCCGCTCTCGCAGTCTTGATCCTTCGTGCAAAACGGCGTGCACACCCCGCACTCATCGGTCACCGCCGCACGCCGGCAATAGCTGCCCGCCTCGCACGACTCATCGCTCGAACACCCGTTCTCGATCTCGACACACACATCTGCCGGGCCGAGCTTCACCGTCGCCAGCGCCGGCTCAGAAAAATTGCTCTCGTTGCCGTCGTCATCAACGGTCTTCACCTTGTAGACGAAAAACTGCGCCGTCTCGGTCGCCGTGATCGAGGTGTCGGCGTAGCTCAACCCCGCAAACCCAGGCTCGGTCAGCAACGTGTAGCTGTCGGTCGCGTTGCCCAACGCATCCGAAGGCGCACGCCACAACTCATACCGCGCAACATCTTTGCTGATGCTCGGCACCCAGTTCACATCTACCGTCAGCGTCTCTTCGGTAAACGCCGCCGTCACAAGCTGCGGACGTGCCGGAAACGGCGTGTTCACGAGCGTCGCCGAATCACCCAGCACAAAATACGTCCGCAAAATCGAGTCGAGGTTCTGCGCATCGGCCACCGCGAGGCGCTGCTTCCAGCCCGCCATCATCATGTCGCCCACGCGCTGCTCGTCACGCTCGAACAGCGCCAGCAGCATCGCGTCGTTGAACGGCCCCTTGCTCTCGGCACCGTGGAACCCTGCCGTGTTGATCATCGCAACCGGCCCAGCCGCGCCAAACATCATCGCGTCGGCCATCCCCTGCTCGAACTGAAACTGATACGCGCCGTTCGAACACGTGATCGCGATCATCACAAAGCCCGGAGCCGTCGCCGCAATCGACGTCGCCTCCGTCACGCGCAAAATCTGCTTGCCCCACACCGTGCTCGCGCCGTGGCCCATGTAGTTCGTCAACAGCGAACCCGCATTGATCTCGTTCGTGATCGTCGTCCGCACCTGCGCGATGTTGCAGTTGCTAATCGTGAGCCCGTTCACCGAGCTTATCGAGTAGTCCGACGGCACGTATGCCACCCCCTCCTGCCGCAGATCAAAAAACCGCTGCTCGCAATCGTTGATGCCCAGATACCGCTTGTCACGCGCCTCGGTCGGCTCGCGCGTCTCATACGCTATCAACCGATCAATGTACGTCTGCGCCTGCAACTGCGTACGCGCCGCGATGCGCCCAATCGCAAACTGCGGCGGCATCGCAAGGTTCTTGCTGTTGAACGTCGTGTACGGATGATCACCAACCACCTCGCCCAACTCTTCCGTCCAGAAAAAGTACGGCGGCACAATCGCCGGATGGTTCGCGTTCACAAACGCCGTAATGCGCTCCATCGGGTCAAAATTGTACGTGCCGAGAAACGTCACGTACCGCAGCCGGGGCGTCGCATTCTCAAACATGTGCTGCAAAAACGCCGTCACCGCGCCAGCCGTCAGCGCACCACCACCAAACTGCTGCGCGATCCGCTCGGTCGTCACAGACATCGCCGTCAAGCCCGTCGTCTCGCGATGCGCCACCAAATCATCCAGCTCGCCCTGCCACGCCTCTGGCCCAATCACGATGTACTCGGCACCCTCGCCCATGCAGCGCAAATTCACCTCGTTGCGTGTCGCTACGGGCGCAACCACCTCCGCCGCATCGAGACTACCCGCCGCATACGTGCGCCCCGCCTGCGCCGCGAACCGCACCTCGTTGCCACTCACGAGCGTCAACTGCTGCACAGGTGCCGCAAGGTTCGTCACGTCGAGCACCGCCACCCGCGACGCATTCTGCATCGTCAGCCGCGCCGCCTCACCCGTGCCCGACATCTTCACCACACGCAGCGGTGTCGTCGTCAGCACCGTCCCCAGAATCGGATACCGCAACGCAAACCCCGAGTTCACGATGTTCGACGACAACGCGCGCGTCGTCAGCCCATAATCGGCCGCAACCGTCTGCGGGTCTTGCGTCGACAGACCCACGCGGTTCGTCCCCTCAACCAGCAGCGTGCTCAAAAACGGCACCTTCACGTTGGTCAACGGCTGAAAGAAATCGGCCGTCCCAATCGGCGTCCCACGCGATGGCGGCGGCTGCGGCAGCGGATTCGGCAACGCCGGCGCATTCATAAAGAAAATCGCCCGCGAATAATTGCCAGAAAACGCCTGCACACCCACGTCGATATCAAGCTCCGCCGCACGCCCACTCGTATCCACGTCATTCAACGTCACCGAGTAATCACGCGGAAACTGCCGCGTCGTGAACAGCGCCGGATTCGTCGGGTCGCTCGCATTCGGCACCAGCACGTACGTCGCCTGCGCCGAGTACCCAAAATGGTCTGAACTCTCGGCACCGCCAAGCTGCTGAAAGTAAAGCTGCCAACCCGGAAACAGCGACTCCTCGGTCATCTCCAGCAGCGAAGCCCCCGCGTCAGGTGCCGCCGTCTGCGTCGCCACAACCCCCTGCGTCGTGCCGCTCGCCCGCACGAAATACGCAAACTCTTCGCGATCACCCGGCTGCGCCGCATAAAACACCACCGCGTCGCCGTCGTCGGCAAACCCACCATCCGCATCATCAACCACAAACGGCACCTGCGCCGTGCCATTGCGCCAAATCTCGATCTTCTCGGCACCCAGACCCGTCAAATCAATGCCCGCGTTCGTCAACGCAAGCCGCGTCAACCGCTTGAACCCGCGATTGCGCACCCGCACCACCGCCTGAAACTCGTCAACCGGATTCTCACCACACACAGGCTCGCTCATCTGCCGAAAACTCGGCAACGACAACGTCGGCGCGCCCGCCCCAATCATCACGTCGATCGCGATCGACTCAGCCGGCGTCACCACGCCGCGCGCCGCCGAGTACCGCGTCGGATAAACATCGAGCCGCCAGTTATCAACCCGCCCGTCGCCCCCCGCGAGCGTCAGCCGCACCGCCTCATCGCTCGTCTCGCGCCGATAGCTCTCACCGCTCGGCTCGTACACCTCAATCGGTGGCTCGTTGCGCTCGGGCACCACATTGCCATCGTCATCCACCGCCGTCCGCGTGCTCACAAACGGCGACGGCACAACCGTCGGCATCGCCACCGGGCGACCCCACGTCACATGCTTGTCCAAAGTCGGTACAGTCCGAGAAGGCGTCTCGATAAACAGCGTCCACTTCGGCAACTGCGCCTCGCCTTCAGCCTCATGGTACGCATGCGACAACCCCGGCACATACGGACGCGCAAACACCTGCCCGTCATGCACCTCGACGTCGTGCGCCACATCGAGCCCACCCATCAACACCGTCACGCGGCCATTCGTCTGCTTCACGTGCGCGCCGCTGCCCGCCCCCAAAACCCGCGCCGACTCGACCGGCTCCGCAAGGTTCACACTCAACGGAGCCGAAGCCCGCATCCGCCACCGACCCACCGTCGTCACCGGCACCCGACTCGCGCCGCGCACACCACGCGCCAGCGTGTACGACGGGCCACTCGCCCGCGCGCCCGGCGTTGCACCCGCGAGCGCCTGCATCGGCATGTTCGCAAGCGCCATCAAACTTGCGGCCATCACCGCGACAACGTGCCGTACACCATAACGTGGGGTCGATCGCATAATCTCGCTGCCTCCCTGACTGCGAAGTACGTCGCACCATGCAAAGCGGCCCAAGACCGTCGCCGGTCAAACACCCGCTGCGATGATGAACGTCTCCGCGATAGCCCGCCCGTAAGCCTCAAACAAAGCCTGCCGTGCGGGTGGCGCGTAACGCTCCGATTCGTTGCGCACCGACTTGCCGTGCCGCGATTGCGGCGTGAACCTGACCCGTCTCGAAGGGAGCCGCTGTCTCGCCCGTGGCGAAGACCTTGCCTCGCGCGCCCCTTCGGCGTGCGCAAACCCTACCATCGGCCCAAACCACTCGCCAGAACAAGACTTTTTTTCTTGCTTGCGCCATCCACGCGCATCGCTATCAATCGCCCCAATCTGCCACCCAGACCCACGGGCTGCATTGGCAAGCACCAAACCCAGCCCCGCCCCAACCACGACGCAACCTCGCCCACGTGCGGTCACACCGCACCCTGTGCTACAAAACCCCAGTGAACCGCGACCCACAAGACGCCCTCGACGAACTCATGCGCGCCGCCCGCACCCACGTGGCATGGGCGCGCGATCTCGGCCTCACCGGCATCGACATCACTGCCCACAAATCTGCCGTCGCCGACCTTCGCGCGCGCCTCGCACCAACCCCTGCGACAACCGCTGCATCGGCAAACACACCCGCAAACGCGCAACCACCCCGCATCACCCGCCCCGGCGACCTCGGCCCCGGCTACCCCCTGCGCGACCACAACACACCACGCGAGCCCGCAAAAGCCCCAGACCGCAACCCACCGCCACCACGCGATGACGCAGCACCGCGCCCTCACGACGCGCACGTCGCGGGCCTCGTCCGCGAAACCATGGAAAAACGACGCATGGCACGCCAACAGGCCCTCTCGACACCCCCACCAGCCGACGCCGCCACCGAACGCTTCGATGGACGTCACGACCCCCTCGCCGTTGTCGCCGCCGAGCTCGACCAGCTACGCGCCGAAATCGGCCCCGACTGCCGCCGCTGCCGTCTCTGCGAAGCGCGCAGCAACATCGTCTTCGGCGTCGGTGACCCCAAAGCCGAACTCGTCTTCGTCGGTGAAGGCCCCGGTGCAGATGAAGACCGCGTCGGTGAACCCTTCGTCGGACGTGCCGGACAACTTCTCGACAAAATCATCGCCGCCATGGGCCTCTCGCGCGACAAGGTCTACATCTGCAACGTCGTCAAATGCCGCCCACCCGGCAACCGCGTACCCGAACCCGACGAAATGGAAATCTGCGGCGCTTTTCTCACCCGCCAGCTACTCACCATCCGCCCACGCGTCATCGTCGCACTCGGCGCCACACCCACACGCTACCTGCTCGGCCCACAAGCCACCATCGGCGCCACCCGCGGCAAATTCGCCACGTGGCGCGGCGCAAAACTCATGCCCACCTACCACCCCGCCTACCTTCTGCGCACACCCTCCGCCAAACGCATGGTGTGGGATGACATGCAGCTCGTCATGGCCGAGCTGGGTCTTGCGCGACCACCCGATGCATCTCAATAATAGACCTGCGACACTCACCGGCAGCGAACCGCACCGGCAGCATCTCACACCGAAAGAACCCCATGGCGGCGCGAAAAAAACCTGCGGAAACCCCCGTAACCGCAACCGACCCCAAAACGACCGCACCCACACGCGCAACCACAGGCGCCAAAACCCCCGCGCACCCGCGCGAAGTCGCCGCTCGCACCCGTGAAGTCAAATCGAAACCCACCGTCGTCGAAGTCACCCCCGTCGAAGAGCTCGACACCGACCTCGACCCAAACCTCGACAACGCCGAAAGCGACGACGCCGAAGTCCTCAGCCCAGACGACATCCTCGCCCCCGGTCTCGCCGTCGTCACCGATGAAGACGACAACACCGACGACGACCGCGACGATTTCACCACGAGGCGCACCGCCCGCGACGCCGACATCTTTACCATCGGCGAAGACGACGACGACCTCACCGGCGGGCTGCTCGGCGACCTCGATCAACGCGAAGCCGACGCCCGCACCCCCGAAGATGAACGCGCCGCACTCGTCCCCCTCGGCGGTCAAGACCCGCTCGCCCTCTACATGCGACAGATTCGCCGCTACGAGGTCTTGAGCGAAGACGAAGAGCGCAAACTCACCCGCGTCTTCACCGAGACCCGCGACCCCCGCATCGCCGCGCGACTCGTCGCCTCAAACCTGCGCCTCGTCGTCAAAATCGCGATGGAATACCGGCGCGCATACCACCAACTGCTCGACCTCATTCAAGAGGGCAACGTCGGCCTCCTCCACGCCGTCCAGAAATACGACCCCGAACACGGCATCCGCCTGCCCTCCTACGCCCAGTGGTGGATACGCGCCTACATCCTCCGCTACCTCCTCTCCAACTACCGCCTCGTCAAAATCGGCACCACGCAGGCCCAGCGAAAGCTCTTCTACAACCTCAACAAAGAGCGCAACAAACTGCTCGCGCAGGGCTTCGAGCCCGAGACCAAACTGCTCGCCGAGCGTCTCGACGTCGACGAAAAAACCGTCACCGAAATGCGCCAGCGCATGTCGGGCAAAGACGTCTCCATCGACGCACCCCTCGACGACGATGGATTCACCCTCTCCGACACCCTCGCCTCCGGCAACGAAAACGCCGAACGACGACTCGCCCGCGAAGACTTCCGCCAGATTCTCCGCAAACACATGGATGAATTTCGCAAGACCCTCGAAGACCGCGACCTCATCATCTGGGATCACCGCCTCGACACCGAAAACCCCGTCACGCTTCAAGACTTAGGCGAACGTTTCGGCGTCACCCGCGAACGCGCACGCCAGGTCGAAGCCCGCCTCAAACACCGCTTTCGCGACTACATCGTCAGCGAGTTTCAAGACCTCGAAGAGTTCGACCTGCACGTCGACGAGTGACCACGACCCGACAACCGATGCACCCAGCAACCCACACCCACGGCGCAAACCACACCCAACCCGCCCTGCGCGTCGAAGGGCTTGCAAAACGCTACGCCGACCGCGACGTCTTGCACGATGTCTCATTCACCGTCGCACCCGGTCGCGCCTGTGGCCTCGTCGGCGCAAACGGCGCCGGCAAAACCACCCTCATCCGCTGCCTGTTGGGCTTCACCACCCCCACCGCCGGGACCTGCCACATCTTCGGACACGACGCAGGCTCACACGCCGCACGCGCATCCATCGGCTTCTGCCCCGAGCGCCCCTACCTCTACAACTGGCTCACCGCACTCGAAACCCTCGAAATGCTCGGCGCACTCTCCGCCATCCCTCGCCGCAACCTGCGCCAGCGCGCCCTCGACACCCTCGCCCGCGTCGGACTCGAACCCTCCGCAAAAAAGCCGCTCCGCACCTTCTCAAAAGGCATGACCCAGCGACTCTTGCTCGCCCAGGCCATCCTCCACGAACCCCCACTCGTCGTCCTCGACGAACCCCTCTCGGGCCTCGACCCACCCGGCAGAGCACTCGTCACCGACGTGCTGCTCGATCTGCGCGCTCGCGGCACAACCCTCTTTTTCACCTCGCACGTACTCACCGACATTGAGCGCGTCTGCGACGACGTCATCGTCCTCGCCGAGGGCACCATCCGCTACGCTGGCGACCTCGCCGGGGCGGAGCTGGCGCTGATCGAAGAACGCAACCTGCTCAGCACGGTCATCGAAAACATCCCCGAACATATCTACGTCAAGAATCGCGATCATGT
>CAZXXB010000045.1:18008-19061 GCA_964644185.1 uncultured Myxococcota bacterium | reverse complement strand
CTCGGTGACGTGGGCGACCGTTGCTCGGAAGATTCCGAATGCGAGTCGCCCCTCGTTTGCATCGATGGTGAATGCACCTTTGAAGAACGCGACACTGACGGCTACTATCAGCCCGATGATGATGACAGCACCGATAATGCGAATGCATGTGGACCGTGTCTCGATACGGAGGAGTGTCACCCTTCGTTAGGCATTTGTGTAACCCGGCTCGCAACTATTTCTACGGGATACTTTCGAACGGGGTGCGACGTCCATAACCCAGCGCATGATAATTGTTGTGCTGAACGCAATGCGCCGGGTGGTTGTGACGCAAACAAAGTTTATGTCCCCATGAGGGACGTTCGTCTGCCGACATTTTGGATCGATATCCACGAGGTGACCGCTGGGCAATTCGCGCGGTGCGCTGCGGACAATGCCTGTAGCGGCTACGACATATCGCAACACTACGATACTTGGGGCTGCTCACCTGTCGATATTACATGGTTACAAGCTCACTCTGCCTCACACCCCGCGAACTGCGTTACTTACGAGCAGGCTGAGCAATATTGCGAATGGATAGGGGGGGGAGTTCCAACAGGGCTTCAATGGGAGAAAGCCGCGAGGGGCACCGACGGTCGGCGATTTCCGTGGGGGGATTCGGACGTAATTTGGGAGTTTGAATCCTCTGCAACCGCATCAAATCGGGTTTATCTCGGACCAGATCGCAGCGTCGCCTCGAACCCTCATGACGTCAGTCCTTATGGTCTATATGACACTGCTGGAAGCGTTGGAGAATGGCAACTTGACCGATTTGTGGGAACCAACGAGGTCAATCAATACTTGTCAGATTTGGATACGGAGCACCCGGAGCCATTGTTGAGTAACCCGCTCTGGCGCACCGTACGTATCACGCGCGGTACGCTTGACGGACTATGGCATGTCGGATGGAAGCCACCTTTGATCGGATTCCGCGACGTTGGATTTCGTTGCGTTGTGAACTCATTACCGACGCGCAGCGCGACGACGAATTAAACGAGATTTCTTCCGCTTTTGCCGTAACCTACTGAAGAGCCC
>CAZXXB010000045.1:10018-17992 GCA_964644185.1 uncultured Myxococcota bacterium | reverse complement strand
CGCGTACGTCTCGTCAAAACCCCGAAGCTGGCGCCTGGCCGTCAGCCCAGTTCAGCACCATCGGCTCGCTGACAAAATCGACCAAGCTCGTCTCACCAATAATCTGCCCGGTAAACGCAAGCCGCACCTCGACCGCACCATTCGTCAGCAGATTCGACAACTGCGCGTCTCCACTCGGATTCAGAAACAGCGCCACGTCAAAATCATCCAGCGTCGCCTTCTTCGCCGGCTCAATCGTGAAGTTCACAAAGTTCCGCGCCGCACTCGATGGACGCGTCGCAATCGACCCCAGCGCGTTCGCCACCGTCAAATGCCAATACCCACTGCCCTGCACCTGAAGCTCGCACACATTCGTCAACGACACCTCAAACTCCACCACCTCGCTCTGACGAAACGCCGACTCGCTCGCCTCAACCCGATACGACATGCACCCATTCAACCCCTTCACAATCCACGGACGCGTATCGGCATCGCCCGTGTCTTCTTCATCGTCGTCATTGTCATCGTCGTCATCGTCGTCGTCGTCATCATCGCTCGCCGAGTGATCATCGCCAACAATCGGTATGTCACCCGTGCTCGCCCCCACCGTGCCGCACGAAGCCCCCACGACACCAGCACACGTCAGCACCGTCGCAACCAGCACAGCACGAATCAGCGACCCAACTTGCATCACCATCGAAAACGCTCCATCAGCGACCGCGCAATCTTCGCGCGTTGAACCCCCGACCACTTTTCGCATACCAGACGCCGCCGCGCGAACAAATCGGCCCATCACCAATCTTCGCGCCCGCCCCTTCACATTCGCCGCGTCACCGGGCATACCCCGCTTGAAACCGCGCCCCAACGCAGACTACGTTCTTTGAGTTCTTTCGGTTCGCTCGATTCGTTTCGTTCGTTACGTTCGCCACCCAGTTCAAAAACCAATCGTTCCCACAACCAGCTCGGGCAGCGGCACACGCGCAAGAGAGGCACCCCGCATCATGGCGGCACAACCTGCACACAACCCCGCAACCATCGACAACCCGAACGACGCAACCGCCTACCCCGTCTTCGCCCCTTCCGGAGTCGTCGAGAGCGCCCGCATCGCCCACATCGCCCCGCTGCAAGGCGACTACTACCTCGCGATTCTCGACGCACCCGAAGTCGCAGAACGCTCGGCCCCCGGGCAATTCGTCATGGTCAGCCCCTCAGACTCCGCCGACCCGCTCTTGCCCCGCCCCTTCTCGATTCACCGCATCCGCACCGCCTCAGGCGAAGCCCTCGGCAGCGCCCTCGGCAACCTCGACAACCTCGCCCACCTGCGCAAACCCGGACAAATCGAGCTGCTCTTCAAACGCATCGGCCCCGGCACCAACGCCCTCGCCAGCAAAGCCGTCGGCGCCGATCTGCGCCTTCTCGGACCACAGGGCCACCCGTTCCGCACCTTCGAAAAATCGCCCACCCACAGCCACATCGCCCTCGTCGCCGGCGGCTACGGCGTCGCCCCACTCTACAGCTACGCACGCGCGATACGCGCCCGCCACCCCTTCGCACAGTTCACCCTCTTCTACGGTGCGCGCACCCAGACCGACTTTCTGCTGCTCGACCTCTTCCGCGAACTTAACGTCGAGACCATCCTCTCGACCAACGACGGCACCGCGGGTTTCAAAGGCTTCATCACCCCGCCACTCTTCGAGCGCATCGAGCAAGGCCCCGCAAACTGGCACATTGCCGCCTGCGGCCCCACCCCCATGCTCGAAGCCGTCGGAAGATACAGCGTCGCGAACGACGTCTCGTGCGAAGTCTCACTCGAAAACTACATGCCCTGCGGCTACGGCGTCTGCCTCGGCTGCGTCGTCAAAAACGCCGCCGGAAGATTTTGCACCACCTGCCGCGAAGGGCCCGTCTTCGACGCCCGTTTTCTCTTCGCAAAAGGCATCGAAAACGAAGTCTTCGCCCCCGGCACGGCTCACTGAAACGCCCCCACACACACCATGACGACACCCGATCTCAAAACCCGCGTCGGCAACCTCACCCTCAAAAACCCCGTGCTGCTCGCCTCGGGTTGCTGCGGCTATGGTCAAGAGTTTGCCGGCCTTTCCGACCTCTCGCGCTTAGGCGGCATCAGCACGAAGGGGCTCTCATGGGCCACACGCACCGGCAACCCCATGCCCCGCACCGCCGAGACCACGGGCGGTATGCTCAACGCCATCGGCCTTGAAAACGTCGGCGTCGACCGCTTCGAAACCGAAAAAATGCCGTACCTGCGCGACACAGGCATCACCACCGTCGCCAACTTTTTCGGCTTCACCGTCGACGAATACGCCCGCCTCGCAGCCCGCCTCGACAAGATACCCGGCCTCACCGCCCTCGAAATGAACATCTCGTGCCCCAACGTCGAAAAAGGCGGCAAGTCATTCGGGCAAGACCGCGGCGCAATCGTCGAAATCACCCGCGCCGTCCGCGAAGTCACCACCCTTCCCCTCTGGGTCAAGCTCGCGCCCAACGTCACCGACATCTGTGAAATGGCCCGCGCCGCGCAAGATGGCGGTGCCGACGCAGTCTCGGTCATCAACACCCTCGTCGGCATGAAAATCGACATCGAAACCCGCCGCCCGATGATCGCCTTCAACACCGGCGGACTCTCAGGTCCCGCCATCCGCCCCATCGCCGTCGCCATGACCCGCCGCGTCGTCAACGAAGTCGGCATCCCCGTCGTCGGCATCGGCGGCATCCGCACCGCAGAAGACGCCCTCGAATTTCTCATCGCCGGCGCGCGCGCAATTCAGGTCGGCACCTGGCTCTTCAGCAACCCCCGCGCCGGAGAAGACGTGCTCGACGGCATCGCCGCCCACCTCACCCGCTGGGGCGTCTCATCGCTCGACGAGATCATCGGCACCCTGCAAGAGCGCGTCCAGCCGTCGTCGCACAAACCCGCCCCCACAGCCGCCGCAACACCGCCGTCAACAAACCCACACTCAGCCGAGACCGCCACCGCATGCTCGAATCGCGTGGAAAGCTAACCGCCCTCGCCGCCGCCCAACTGCGCGACGCCATCAAGAGCCGCGAGGCGGGCGACCACCTCACCCTCGCCGCTCGTGCCGCGTTTGCCCTCTTGCTCGCCGCCCCGCTTGCGCTTGCTCTCGGGGCCGCCCTGCCCGACCCGACTTCACCCACTTCGGCCTTCATGACGCGCGGCCTCGCCATCGCGACCTGCATGGCCCTCGCAGCCCTGCACCTCGCGGTCTTCGAGGTCTACGCCCCGCTCGTCGCGCCCCTTTTCATTACGTTACCGCTGCTCGCCTTTGACCTTGCCACGCTCGTCGCCGCCCACGCCGCCCTCTCAGCCGCAACCGACCTCTGGCTCATCGCCTTCATCGTCGCCGCACTGCTACCGCGAACATTCGCCCTCGTGCTGCTCATTCGCCGACTTGGCTACAGCCCACGCACGTGACTCGACCCACGCACCGCTTACTCTCGCCAGTCCTCGCTACTCACCCTGACCAAGCCGCTCGGGCAAATGCGCCTCGACCCGCGCCAGCACCACCCTGTGCAACCGCGTGTTCGAGAAAAAAAGACCACGGGCGTGGATAATCCCATCGCCCGAATAATCAAGCGGGTCACCCCACAAATCGGTCGCAAGGCCCCCGGCCGCATTCAGCACCGCCAACGGCCCCGCCGTATCCCACCACTTCGTCCGATGTGATGGATGCAGGCACCCATCGGCCTCACCCTCGCAAATGCTCAACACCTTGTGCCCAATCGAACCGCGCGTCACGAGCGACCCCACCCCTGCCGCCTCAACCAGTCGATTCGCAAGCGACGAATGATGAAACCGACTCGCCAAAAACGTCGCCCGCGCCGGGTCATCAACCCCACTCACCTTCAACACCGTCCGCACCCTCTCATCACCGACGTTTCGCTCGCTCCAGGCACCATGCCCAATCGCCCCACCAAACAGCAGGTCGAGACTCGGCGCGTAGCACACACCAAACGCCGGAACACGGTTGATCAGCAACCCAATCTGCACCGCAAAATCGTCGAGCCCGTTGATGAACTCGCGCGTGCCGTCAATCGGGTCAACGCACCAGATGCGCCGCTTCGTAAAAATCGACGCGTCCGCCGCCCGCTCTTCACTCAAAATCGCATCATCAGGAAACGCCGCCGAGAGGCGCGCAAAAATGATGCGATCAGCCAGCAAATCGGCCTCGCTCACCGGGTCGAGTATCTTCGCACCCTGCTTCAACGGCGTACTCTCACCCTGCACCGTCGGTGCCGCCGTCGGGTTACCCTTGTCATGCACCACCATGCCGCCGCTGCGAAAAAACGGAAGCACCGCCGCACCCGCCTCGCGTGCTGCCGCGATGGCGACCTCAAACTCACGTTCAAAAGGCATTTTCTAGAACTTTCCCCACGCGGTCGGCGTCGCGCTCAACGTGAACCGAATCTCGCCGCCGTCCTGAATCTCTTCCCACGTCAACGCGGCGCGCTCAAGCGCCTTGCCGTTCACCGTCACACCCGCAACGTAAACGTTCTCGGCACCCGCGCCCGGCGCGAAAATCGTCAGCTTGCGGTCGGACGTCTCTTTGTCGCCCATAAAAATCTCAAGCTCTTCAAACTGCGGACTCACAACCCAGAACTTCTGCGAACCCGGCACCGGATAAAGCCCCGCCGACACAAAAATGTACCAGGCGCTCATCGTGCCGCCATCGTCATTGCCCGGCAACCCATCGGGGCCATCACCGTAATTCGTCTCAAGCGCCCAGCGTGCCCACTTCTGCGCAAGGTCGGGCCGACCCGCGTCGATGTACATGAACGTCCCATTCAGCGCCGGTTCGTTCGAGTGCCAGTAATACGGGTAGGGCCCCAACCTGCCAAGCGTGTTGGTCTCGAGATGTTCGACCGACTTCTCAAAGTAGGCATCGAGTTTTTCAAGGTACGCCGCCGCCCCACCAAACAAATCAATCAGCCCCTCGGGGTCCCACGGAACAAACCACAGATACTGCCACGCGTTGCCCTCACTGTAGTAGTCTTTCCACACCGTCTCATTGAACTCTTCGGTCACGAACGAACCGTCGTCACGACGCCCAATCAAAAACTTCAGCGTCGGCTCCCAATGATTGCGATAGTTGGTCGTGCGCGCGGCAAAAAACTCGGCGTCTTCATCGTTGCCCATCGCCGCGGCCCACGCCGCAAGCGACGCATCTGCATGACACGCCTCTGCCGTCGCCGATACCGACGCCCCCGCCGCCTCGACCGACACGTAACCGCGGTCGCGATAGGCCGCGTACCCCTCACGCCCATCGTTCGACCGCGGCTCGGTCGCGTGTAGCTTGCACCCCTCAAACCCCTTCTCGAAATCCCAATTGCGTATCCCCTTCAGGTACGTATCGCCAAGCACAATATCCGCCGGCGTGCCAATCATCCCCCCCGTGTACCCGCGACCAATCGGCCACTTCGGAACATCGCCGCCCTGCTCGTACATCCGCACCAGCGACTGCGCCATATCCGCCGTTCGATCACGCTGGATGAAATTGAACAACGGATGCAGCGTTCGATACGTGTCCCACATCGAAAAGTCGCTGTAGTATTCCTGTTCACCCGCTGCGTGAACCTTGTCGTCGAACCCGATGTAGTCGCCGTCTGCATCGGTGTACGACTGCGGCGCAAACATCGTGTGATACATCGCCGTGTAGAAGCGGCGCTTCGCCTCATCGCTGCCACCCTTCACCCGAATCTTCGCCAGCTCAACCTCCCACGCGGCATCGGCAGCATCGCGCGTCGCCTCAAAATCGATCTCGCCGTCGGTCAGCGACGCTTCAAGGTTCGTCAACGCCCCCTCGATCGACGTGTACGAGATGGCCGCAAACAGCTCGACCGCAAGCTCGCCCTCGGCAAGCTCAAACCGCGCAAACCCACCAATGCCCTCCCCCGCCGCTGTATTCGACGGCTCGGCAATCGCCCCCTCCGCATCCCACGTGCCAAACGACTTCGGAGCCTTATTGAACCGCACCGCAAAATACGTCGGTATGCCCCCCTGCCGGTCTGAATAGTCACCGTTCACCGTCAACGTGCCCGTCGCCGTCAGCGTCTCGGCATCGTAATCGAGCGTCAGTCCCGTCGCGCGATTCTGCCCGCCGTGAAGGTAGTGCAGGTTGAGCACCACCACCGCGTCATCGTCGGCACTCGGCCACGTGTAGCGATGCAGGCCCCCCCACTTCGTCGCCGTCAACTCAGCCCGCACCCCTGTATCTTCGAGCGTCACCGCGTAATACCCCGGCGACGCCTCCTCGGTTGACTTCCGATACTTCTGCCGTGTCCCCGCCACCCGCGTCTTCTTCGTCTCCATCCCCGTCGTCGGCGTAATCTGCAGCGCGCCGTAATCCGACACCCCCATCCCGTTAAACCGCGAGTGCGAAAAGCCCCAGATTTCCCTGTCGCCGTACGCGTAACCCGAGCAGTGCACAAAGCTCGCCTGCACCCCGTTGATGCCGCTATCGGGCCCCGGCTTCGCCATGCTGAACGGTACCGCGGGACCGGGATTGAGCGTACCCACCCCAAACCCGACCCCACCCGTGCCGACAAACACATCAACGTATTCGGTCAGGTTGTTTTCGAGCGTGTCGCCCGTCTCACCGTCGGTCTCGCCACCCGTCTCGCCACCCGTCTCGTCGCCGGTCTCATCTGCCGTCTCACCATCGGTCGCATCAACGTCGTCGTCGTCGCCCGTCTCTCCATCAGACGTGTCGTCGTCATCGCCACTCGACGTGTCATCATCGTCATCGCTCGCTGTCGGTGACGACGTCTCGCCCGAGTCGTTGCCGGTATCGTCGTCATCGTCGCCGCACCCGACGCCGGTCACAACCGCCGCGCAGAGGCAAAGCATCAGCAACCACCGCGACCGCACGCCAGCGCCGCGCATCGCCGCCAGCGTAAGCTCGTTCGTGTTTACCATCGCGTTCGCATTCAGCGATACGTTCGCATCGACCATCACGTTCATCTTCGCCGTCACGCTCATCGTCTCTCTCTTCTTCTGTTCTTCTGCGCTTCTGTTCTTCTGCGTCGCTTGAATCTCTCCCGTTTGAGTCGCTCGCCCTGAAACTCCGGGATTGAGATGAGGATTGACATTACATGTATGGTTATATACTGTCTCACCTGCGCGACGGTGCCAACGCACCTTCGCACACGACATCAAAACCAACTGTTCCGCGTACCCCTTCACCGCGACCCAGCGGGGTACCATGCCCGCGAGGAACCACGATGAGCCGCAAGAAAATCTCAACGACCGTCTATATCACCCCAGAGCAAAACGAGAAGCTCAAAGAGCTCAACAAGCGCACCAAGGTGCCCGTCGCCGAATACATCCGTGAAGGCATCGACCTCGTCCTCAAAAAACACGAAGCCGAGCTTCCCGGCCAGAGCACAATGTTCTAGACCTCAACTGGGGCACCAGTCCCCGTCACGGGCACTAGACCTCGATTGAAGCCGCGCGCTTCACCAACGCTTCGAATCACGCTTCAACACCAAATGCACGGCGCACCGCGCCACACACCGCGCAACGGCACGACGAGCCCCACACGAGCAAACGACCGTGGATCAGACCCGCATTCGCAACTTCTGCATCATCGCCCACATTGACCACGGCAAGTCGACGCTGGCCGATCGCATCCTCGAAAAAACCGGAACCCTCACCATGCGTGAGAGCCGCGAGCAGTTTCTCGATCGCCTCGACCTCGAACGCGAACGCGGCATCACCATCAAGGCCGCCTCCGTCCGCATCCAGTACAAAGCCGCCGACGGCATCGAGTACGAGTTCAACCTCATCGACACCCCCGGGCACGTCGATTTCAACTACGAGGTCTCGCGCTCGCTCAAAGCCTGCGAAGGTGCCCTGCTCGTCGTCGACGCCACCCAGGGCGTCGAGGCCCAGACCCTCGCCAACGTCTACCTCGCCCTCGAGAACGACCTCGAAATCATCCCCGTCATCAACAAGAT
>CAZXXB010000045.1:8440-9983 GCA_964644185.1 uncultured Myxococcota bacterium | reverse complement strand
GAAGAGGTCGAAGAAATCATCGGACTCGACGCCAGCGACGCCATGCCCTGCTCGGCCAAAACCGGCGAAGGCGTCCCCGCGATTCTCGAAGCCATCGTCAAACGCCTGCCACCACCCCGCGGCTCCTCCGATGCGCCCCTCAAAGCACTCATCTTCGATAGCTGGTTCGACAACTATCGCGGCGCAGTCGCACTCATTCGCGTCTTCGACGGCTCGGTGAAGCTCGGTACCAAAATCAAAATGGTCAGCACCGGCAAAGAGTTCGAAGTCACCTACCTCGGTGTCTACAACCCCTTCGAATCTGAGGTGCAGGTTCTCGAAGCCGGACAGGTCGGCTTCATCGCCGCCGCAATCAAGGCCGTCAACGATGTCCACATCGGCGACACCGTCACCGAAGTCGGCAACGAAACCACGTCGCCCCTCGAAGGCTTCAAGCAGATTCAGCCCATGGTCTTCTGCGGCCTCTACCCCACCGAGTCGAACGACTACGAGCCGCTCAAAGACGCCCTCATCAAACTCAACCTCAACGATGCCGCCTTCCAGTTCGAGCCCGAAACCTCGCAAGCCCTGGGCTTCGGCTTTCGCGTCGGCTTTCTCGGCCTCCTCCACATGGAAGTCGTGCAAGAGCGCCTCGAACGCGAATACAACATCGACCTCATCACCACCGCCCCCTCGGTCGTCTACGAGGTCGCAAAAACCGACGGCACCGTCATCGAAGTCGATAACCCCAGCAAGCTCCCCCCTCAGATGGAAATCGCTGAGGTGCGCGAGCCCTTCGTCCGCGCCAGCATCCATGCCCCCTCTGAATACGTTGGCGTCATCCTCGCGCTCTGCGAAGACCGACGTGGCATGCAAATCGAGATGCAGTACCCCGCGAAAAACCGCGTCGTCGTGATCTACGAGATGCCGCTTGCCGAAATCGTCTACGACTTCTTCGACAAACTCAAAAGCGTCACCCGCGGCTACGCATCACTCGACTACGAGATCATCGGGCTACGCGCCGGCAACCTCGTCAAGCTCGACATCCTCCTCAACGCCGAGCCCGTCGATGCCCTCTCGGTCATTGTTCACCGCGACCGCGCCTACCAGCGCGGACGTGACCTCGCCGAAAAACTTCGCGAAATCATCCCCCGACAAATGTACGAAATCGCAATTCAGGCCGCCATCGGCAACAAGATCATCGCCCGCGAGACCGTCAAAGCCTTCCGCAAAGACGTCACCGCAAAATGCTACGGCGGCGACATCAGCCGCAAACGCAAGCTGCTTGAAAAGCAAAAAGAGGGCAAAAAACGCATGAAAACCGTCGGTCGCGTCGAACTGCCCCAGGACGCCTTCCTCGCAGTCCTGCGCATCGACAACAAGTGAGCACCGCATGCCGATGGGCCTGCGCCACCACCTCTTTCCTCACATACCTTGAACTCTACGGGGCCGTTGGGTAAGTTCCCCGCGCCCGAAACAGAGTATACCCATGAACCATCGTTCGACCGATTCGCTTTCTCATTCGCCACGTCGCGTGCTCACTCGCGCGCCGCGCCGTGCCGCC
>CAZXXB010000045.1:4409-8425 GCA_964644185.1 uncultured Myxococcota bacterium | reverse complement strand
CCTTATCGCCGCCGCACTTCTCGGCACCCTCGCCGCCACTTCGTGCGCCTCGACCCGAACCGCCGCCGAGCAGCCACTCGCCCCAGAGTCGCTCAGCACCCAGCAGGTTCAGGGTACCGAGCCCAACACAAGCGAGCCCGAACTACCCGACTTCCAATACAGCCTCGCCGCAAAAGTCCGCGTCGGCCCCTACGACGTCCTCTACGTCACCGTCTTCAACCAGTCGGCCCTTACAGGTGAGTTCGTGGTTGCTGGCGACGGCACCATCCTCCTCCCCCTCGTCGGCAACGTACAGGCCGCCGGAAAAACCCCCGAAGAACTCAGCGCCCACCTGCGCGAACGACTCGCCGACGGATACTTCGTCAACCCCGACGTCACCGTCATCCTCAAGAAACAAGAGGCCCAAAAAGTCTTCGTCATCGGCGAAGTCACAAACTCTGGCGTCTTCACCTACCGCCCCGGCATGACCATCATCGAAGCCATGGGACTCGCGGGGGGCGGAAGAGAAAACGCTGCCCTCAACGACACCTCCATCACACGCGTTGTCCGCGGCAAACGCAAACGCTACCGCGTCTTCGTCGAAGACATCGGTCGCGGTCGCGCACCAAACGTCGACCTCTACGCCGGTGACATCGTCTACGTGCCCCGTTCATTCTTCTAACGTTCTTGCTCGGTACCTTCTCCACTCTAACCTCCGTCCCACCAACTTCCGTCCGACTTCCATCACGTCACGACGCATCGAGAAACCGCGAAGGGGGCAAGCGAAACGATGCTGGCAAATGCAGGCCACGGCCACGCCGCAGCAACCGGCACGCAGCGCAGCACGCCCCCCCGCGGACTTCGGGGCGACCTCGTCGCCACACCCGCCCCGCGTGTGCTCTACCGACTCGCCATTGAGCGTTTCACCGGCGAAGTCGTCTTTCGCCATGTTGAGCTCGTCGTCCGCGTCTGCTTCCAGCACGGCGACCCCCTCTTCATCTCGTGCAACTACCTCTTGCACAGGCTCGGCCAGATTCTCGTCGCCCACGGTGACATCACGACCCAGCAACTCGACAAGGTCGTCGCCGAACAGGCCGAAGTCGGCGGCTCATTCCCCGTCATCTTCCTGCGCCACCGCCTGCTCGACCCCAACGTGCTGCTCGACCGCATGCGCGAGCAGGCCCGTCTGCGCATGCGCATGGTCTTCGCCTGGGGCCACGGACGGTTCGAAATCTTTCCCGGACGTACCCCGCCCGAAAAAATGGTCTCGCTTGGCTTAGACCCCCTCGCCCTCATCACCGACGCCACCCGCCACGGCTACAAGCTCGAACGCCTCACCCGCATCTTCGCCCCCTTCGCCGACCACGAGCTGCGCCTGCAACGCGCCCGCTACGACATCAACCGCCTCGCGCTCAACCAGCTCGAACTGCGCGCCTACCAGCGCCTGCGCGACGGCATGACCGTCCGCGAAGCAATGTCCGCCGTCGCTGACGCTCGCATCAGCGCCGAGGCCGGGCTACGCGCGCTCTTTCTGCTCATTCAATGCGACCTCGCCTCGGTGCGACCGCTCAGCGCTCAACCAGTCGGCTCGGCACCCACGTTCGCCCAACCGACACCACGACCCACGCAACCTGCGCAGTCGCCGTTGGCCCCCGCCGATACATCGCGCCCAGTCGCACCCGCAAACGCCACGGCCAACGCGACCAGCGCCGACCCCGCGCTCGCCCCACTCGAAAGTCTGCTCTCGAGCCTGCGCGACAAAAACATGTTCGAGCGCCTCGGCGTCGCCGACGACTGCTCTACCGCCGACGTCAACACCGCATACGTCAAATTCGCGCGCCAGTACCACCCCGATACGAGCGCCGGTAATCCCGCCGAGCAACACCTCAAAGAGCAAATCCTCGCACTCATTAGCGAGGCCCGCGACCGGCTCTCAACACCCGACGGAAGGGCCGGCTACAAGGCCAGCCTCGAACTCGGCTCACCCAACGGGCAAGGTGTCGATGTCGCCCGTATCATGGAAGCCGAAGGCCTCTTCACCCGCGGACGCCAGCTGCTCTCAAACCAGCGTCCCGCCAAAGCCGCTGAACTCTTCGAGCGCGCCGCAAGCCTCACCCCCGAGGCCGAGTACCGCGCCTACCTCGCCTACGCGCGCCACCTCGAACGCCCCGACGACGCCGAGCAGGCCGCTGACGCCGAGCGACTCTTTCGCGAGTGGATCGACCGCCACCCCGAAGCCCCCGCCGAGGTGTTCGTCTTTCTCGGACAAATTCAGCGCAACGCAAGCCGCCTCGACGAAGCCGCAAAAACCTTCAAAGAGGCCCTGCGCCGCGACTCGCGCAACATCGAAGCCCAGCGCGAACTACGCCTTCTGGCCGCGCGAAAAGACGCCGCAAAACCCGCCGCACCCGGCTTCTTCACCCGCAAACGCTAACCAATGAAACACCGGTAACCCCCGATGCACACTGAGCCCGCAACCGATACCCGAAACCGCACCCCCGCACGTGGCGCCGTCAGTGCAGCCGTTCTCGGCACAGCCATCGTCGCGTTCGCAATTCTCATCGGCGCGGTCATCTGGCTCGGAATGGGAAAAAAGACCGACTCCGCCGCCGAAAAAGCGCGCGCCTTTGCCGAAGCATCGGGCGACGCGGGCGGCAAGCGCCCCGAACCCAAACCTATCAACGTCGAAGCCGTTGCCACAGACACCGCCGCCCGCGACGCCGCCCTCTTCATGGATTACTCCGAATTCGTCCAGCGTCTCGGCGCGCACACCCTCAAGCAAGACGTCGATGTGCTCATCAAGAGCCCCCTTCGCGAATTTCGCATGGTCGAGCACAACCTCATCGAGCATACCGGGCGCGACTACCGCTTCGTCTCAGACGGAGGCGATGATCGCGGTGCCGAAATCTTCATGATCAAAAACTTCTTCTATACCGGCGGCAAAGGTGGCCCCTACGAGGCGCGCGGTCAGCAACCTCGTTTAGGGCGCATGCGCCAGAACGCCGCCTACGCCCCCATGCCGCGCCTCCTCAGCGAGTTCAAACCCTGGCTCGTGCTTCGCCGCGCAGGTTCCTCCACCATCGCGTCGCGCGCCGCCGCCCTCTACAACGTCTCGCTCGACCGTCAAAAACTCCCCGAGCCACCGACCTTCCCCGACGTCGACAAAGAGACCGCCGTCTCACTCGCAAAACAGGCCGCCGCCGAGTTTCGCAGCGCCCTGCGCAGCGGCAAGCGCGATGGCACCACCGCCCGCGTGCCCATCAACCTGGAAGGCCAAATCGCCATTGATAAAACCCATGGCACCATCTTGCAGGCAAAGCTAAGCGGAGAATCCATCGCACAGTCGAAGCTGCCCACGCGCATCACCTTCACCGTCACCCACGAGGTCACCGCCGTCGGCACCCCGACCGAGATCAAAGTACCAACCGTCACGCCCATTGAGCGTGCGCCCAAGCACGACGCCGCCCCCATCGAATTCTTCGACAAGAACACCGCAAAAAAGCAGCGTAGCCTCACCGAAGGCGCTACCGCCCCCGCCGAGCCCGAAGAAGAGTAATCACAGCTAGCCCGCGCTCGCCTCGAGAAACTGCTTGATGAGGTCGCGCGCGTCGTCGGCATCACTCTGCCGCACCCACACCGCCGCCGTGTCTGCACTCGTCGGCATCATCGACATGCCTTGCTCAAACAAAAACGCGTCGATTCCCTCTTCAACCAGCATGTCGGCGATTTGCTGCGCCTGAAAGTCATCAGCAGCCACGTAAATCTCGACGAGGTCTTCATCGACACCCATCTCGGTCTCGTCGCTCGCCTCACCCCCCTCGTCATCCGGACCTTCGCCCACCGCCTCGGCCATCACCGCGTCATCCACCCCCACGTTGTCGTTCCGCACGTCGTCGATCATCGCATCGTCCATCACGCCATCGCGCATCAATGAGCTTGTCATCGTGAGGCCCTCCCCTCGTGCGTCGGTGTCGCCCTACCGCATCACTTATTCGCAACACGTGAACGCGACGCTCGACAACCACGCACGAAAATGA
>CAZXXB010000045.1:3273-4281 GCA_964644185.1 uncultured Myxococcota bacterium | reverse complement strand
GACGTTGAGACCCTCACCCCGCGCGCAACACCCCGACGACGCGCCCCCCCGACGACATGACGCCGACATGACGACCGCCCCCGATTGGAACACCACCCCCGCAAGCGCGATCCCCTCGTCGCTCAACCTGCCCGTCTGGTTCGCCGATCACACACCGCCCCCCGCGCACGTACTCGACATCGGTTGCGGCAGCGGCGCACACACCCTCGACCTCGCCCGTCGCGGCTACACCCTCAGCGCATGCGACCCCTCACGCGACGCCATCGCACACCTCACCCGTAACGCTCGTGAGGCGCGACTCAACATCGACGCACGTGTACTCGACGACCCCCGCACCCTGCCCTTCGCTCGTCACACCTTCGACGCCGCCCTGCTCATCGCTGTCCTCACCGTCATTCCCAGCGACGACGACGCGCTGCAACTCATTCGCGCGGCGGCGACCTCACTCAAACCCGGTGCCACCCTCTACGTCTGCGACTTCGCCCAAAACTGGACCTCCCCCCTCGACCGCGACCGCTATCTCGCCGCCCAGCGCGCCACCCAGCACGCCGCGCAACCCCCACCCCTCGGTACGTTCAACGCCTCCCGCCGTGACGGCACCCCCATGCTCGCCCGTCACCGCGCCCCTGCCGACTTCATTCGCCTCCTGCACGCCGCCAACCTGCGCATCATGAAAAGCGAAAGCCCGCCTGTGCGCACACAGACGGGCCGACTTGTCACGGGCTTCTCGTAACTCACCACCGCAAACAACAACCTCGACGCGCCCTCACGGCGCACACAGCGCGCCGCTCAACGCACATGCCAACGCAACAAAACCCGACGACTTACACCGCCATGTCGCGGTAACGGGTGTCGTTGTTGTCTTTCGGCGCCGCAATCCACTCACGCGATGGAGCCGTCTGCACGTCCTTCAAAAACGCCCGCTGCGTCGCCGTCGGCAGCACGCTGTCACGATATGCCTCATAACGATCAGCCGGCATCGGGTTGCCGTGCACGTCAAAAGTGCCC
>CAZXXB010000045.1:3007-3233 GCA_964644185.1 uncultured Myxococcota bacterium | reverse complement strand
GGCACGTACAGGTGCTGCTCGGGGTCGGCGATCTGCCGATTCAGCAGGTTGACGAGCTTCACGCACTCTTGCCGATACAACTCGCGCGATAGCTCGTTGAGCTTCGCCATGTCGGCCTCGCTCTTCGCATCGCGCTCATCGTACCGCCCCTTCAGGCCCCACACGTAGGCCCAGTGCGCCGACGACGAATCGTCTTTGCCGAACAGGTCAAACGCCGTCGGAATCC
>CAZXXB010000045.1:0-2997 GCA_964644185.1 uncultured Myxococcota bacterium | reverse complement strand
GTTGCACCGTATCGAGCGGCACCACGCCCGCCTGCACGATGCGCAACAGCCCGTTGTACCCCGTCGCAAGGTGGTAGCTCTCTTCATCAAGCATCGGACGCACCGACCGCGCGAGCGGCGAAAAGCCCGACGTCGACAACATGCGAAGCTGATACTTGCCGTCGCGATCAACGAACGTCGTGTAGGTAAAAAAGTCGAGCCAGGTCTCGACCAGCTCGTTAAAGCTGCCGAGCAGACGCCCACCCTCTTCAGCACGACGCTCAAGCAACTTCGCAGCCTCTTGCCGACCCTCTTTGCCGAAGTACGTGCACAAAAGGTACGACATTTGCCACCCGTGACGCATCTCTTCGCACATCACACGTTGCAACGACAGCAGGTCATCCGACGTCGGTGGAATCGCAAGCAGGTTGCGCTGCTGCTCGACCGACGCAAACTCGGTGTCACCCTGGTACACGATGAGGTGCAACAGCGCGTCGCGAATCCGCTGGTCCGGTATCTCCATCACCGTGTTCCACTTCGAGCGGCCCTTGTAGTGCCCAAACTCGATCGCCGGCAGGTCGTCTTCCGCGAGCTTCGTCGTGAAATCGAAGCCAATCGACCCCGTGCTTTCGACGCCGATCTGCTCCTGCCAGTAACGGAAATAATCAATCCAGTCGTCAAAATTGTTCAGCTTGCGCATCGCTCGTTTGAACCTCTCGTGGGCACGCTCGGTGCCGCCGAAGTCTCCACGCATCGCACGTTGCGTCGCGCGAATCCCCGCACGTCTCTCAACGCGTGAACGCTACCAGACTCTTTCCCACGCGGCGAGCCCTTCGTCACGACGTATTGCGTCAAGTTCGTATTGCGTCAACCCCGAATTTGCGAAACAAGGCGCAACCATGTTTCGCCTCTTCGCGCACCTCGCGACCCGCGCCCCCATCGCCGTCATCGCGGTCTTTCTCGCCGCCTGCGCCGCCATGGCACCCGGACTCACGCGCGCCTACATCGACGTCAACCTGCGCAACCTGCTCGACCCCAACGACCCCCTCGTCACAAGCTACGACAAGTTGCTCGCCGACTTCGGCTCTGATCGCGTCATGTTCGCCATCACTTCCGTCGACGACGCCTACAGCCCCGAAACCATCACCACCCTGCGCCGCCTCACCGAAAGCGCCGCCAACCTGCCCGGCGTTACCCGCACCATCTCACTCGTCAACATCGACGCCATCCGCGCCGACAGCGACAGCATCGAAATCGCCCCCCTCGTCCGCGAATCGGCAGAAGACCTCGCCTCGCCCGCCGTCCGCTCAGCCCTGCGAAAAACCGCCGAAGACAACCCCCTCGTCATCAACAACATCATCGGCAAAGACGGAAAAACCGTCGCCGTCGGCATCTACCTCGAAATCAAAGGCGGCGACGAACGCCCCCTCATGTCCGCCGTCCGCGACAGCAAAACCCTCTTCAGCGAAGACCCCGCAAAACTCAACTGGCGCTTCGTCGGCAGCCCACCCCTCAGCGAAGCCATCTTCACCGAAGTCCGCCGCGACCTCCAGGTCCTCTCCGTCGTCCCCATCCTCCTCATCGCACTCCTCCTCGTCGTCCTCTTCCGCTCCATCCGCGGCGTCTTCCTCCCCCTCATCACCGTCGGAATCTCCGTCGAAATCGCCTTCGGAATGCTCGGCTACGCAGGCCAACCCATCGACGGCGTCACCTCGATGCTCCCCGCACTCATCGCCGTCATCGGCATCACCGACGTCATCCACGTGCTCACCCACTACATCGAGGTCAGCCAGCACGACAAAAACAAACTCAGCGCCATCGCCCGCACCATTCGCGGAATCGGCCCCGCCTGCTTCGTCACGAGCCTCACCACCGCCGTCGGCTTCGGCTCACTCGCCTTCGCCGAAATGCCCCCAGTCCGCACCTTCGGCTGGCTCTCAGCCATCGGCATCATGGTCGCGTTTCTCGTCTCGTTGCTCTTCGTACCTGCCGTCCTCTCGCTCATGCCACCGCCCCCCGCGCGCCTCGTCACCGTCAACGAAGGCGGATTCCTCCGTCGCCTCCTCGACCGCATCGCCCACTTCGTCGAGCGCCGCCCACGCGTCATCGCCGCCGCCACCGTCGCCGCCTACCTCATCGCCGGCGCCGCCATACCCCACCTGCGCATCGAGTCGGCGCTGCGCCAGTTCTTACCTTTGGGACACCCGATCATCGAGGCCTTCACTTTTGCCGAAAAACAACTCGGCGGCGTCAGCCCAATCTCGATTCGCATCGACACCCCCGACGAAGCGACGATGCTCTCTCCTGAGGTGATGAATGCCATCGACGCCGCAACCCGCGAAATCGCCGCCGACCCGCTCGTCGCCTCGCACGCATCGTTCGTCACCTACCTTGCAATGATTCGCCGCGCAGTCTTCGACGGTAACCCCGCAGAGTACCGCGTACCCGTCTCGCGCGAAGAAGCGAGCCAGTTTCTGCTTCTCGCCGAAGGCTCGCGCCAACTCGACAGCTACCTCACCCCCAGCCGCACGAGCGCCCACATCTCACTGCGCTTTCTCGACCCCAACACCCGCACCATCAACCGCCTCGTCGCCCGCGCAAAAAGCGCCTGCGACAAACACTTCGGCCCCCTCGCTCAACGTGGAGTCGTCGCGACTGTCACCGGTGCCGCCGCACTCTCTAGCGGAGTCGCCGGCAGGCTCGTCGAGGCTCAACTCAACAGCCTCTTCTCGGCCCTCATCCCCATCTTCCTCATGATGATGATCCTCTTCCGCTCGGTCGTCATCGGCCTCTACTCGATCATCCCCAACGCGCTACCCATCGCCCTCACCATGGGCCTCATGGTCGCCTTCGACATACCCATCAACGTCGTCACCGTAATGGTCGCCCCCATCGCCCTCGGCATCGCCGTCGACGACACGATCCACTACATCACCCGTTACCTTGCCGAGCTACGCGCGACCGGAGACCGCAGGCAGGCGATGTTCAACACCTTCCACAGCATTGGCCGCGCCATCG
>CAZXXB010000044.1:0-19192 GCA_964644185.1 uncultured Myxococcota bacterium | reverse complement strand
GGCGTCCCCTCAACCCCCGCAGCCTCACCCTCCGCCCGGTCGCGCTCGACCTTTTCAACCACCTCACGCGACAGCAAATCAGCCTTGAACCGCTCGACATCGAGCCCCAGCTTCTTCGCCGTCTCCGTGAGATTCTGCCCCGCCATGTTTTCCTGATTTTCAAACAGATAGTCGTGCATATCCCAAAACCGACCCTGCCGCGCCGCCGCCTCCGTCGCCTGCGCATAGAGCCGCGCCCGCGCATGAAACGACAACGGAAAATGCTTGAACACCATCCGCACCTTGTCGCCGTAATGCGCCGCGACCGCATGCAGCTTCGGCGCAATCATCGAGCAAAATGGACACTCAAAATCGCTGAAGATCACAATCGTCACCGGCGCATCGGCCTTGCCCTTCGACGTCGCTTCGACACCCGTCAGGTCAAAGCTCTTCGCCTCGCCGCAATAGCTCGGCGTGTAATCGTTCTTCAGCGCCTCGTGAATCTCCTGCTCGGTCGCCGTCTCGGCAATACCAATCAACACATACTCAGCCTTACGCACCGCCCGTGGACACGGCTGCGCATCGAGCAGGCAATCGGCCAAGGTCCGCGTGCACGCACAATCACACGCCTCACCCTGCACCACCCGCGCAAACGTCTCGCGCTGCGGCTGCGTCAACGACGAAAGATCGACCGCCTTGATACCCGCAAGGTTCACGTTCGGCACGCCAGCGGGCGGTGCCCCAGCCCCAAGGTCTGGCACCGTCGTCGCCGTACCCGTAGCCGGTGACCCCGCCACCGCACCACCACCTGCCGCCCCACCGCCCGGCGCTGGAATCACCTGCGCCCCGACCCCCTTGCCGCCATCATCTGGGCTCGCCGCAACCGCCGCCTGAGGCGTGCTGTTACACGCCGCAAACAACGCAGCCACAGCCAACGCCACCGAAAGCGCCGAAACCCGACGCGCGATCAAGGTCCATGCCATCGAACTGCACTTCATGGGCCGTCGAGTTAGCAAGCACCACCCGCGAAGTCAAAGCACCGCCAGCGCTGTTTTCACATTTACCCGTGCACGACGCACGCTCTCACCCCTTGCGCACGTTGACCCGTCGCGGGGTAGCCGTTATTACACCCCGCGACGAACGAGTACCGCGACAGTTCGCCGCTCACTGCGGTCTGTCGTCGTGACGTGACAGGGTTCAGCTCCGCCTGACCCGGAGGTTTCGCCGTGGATCGCCCGACCGCCCCGCTCTTCGTACCCGCCGCAACGCTTCGCAAAAACGCGTCGCTTGCAAACTCGCACCCCACCCGCATCACGCTGAAGCGCGCCCTCTTCGCCTCGCTCTGCGGCGCCGCGCTCGCGCTCACCGCCTGCAACAAACCCGCTGATACCCCCCCCGCAGGCGACGCCGCACCCGCCCCAGCCGCCGACACAGGCAATAGCATTCTCGTCGGCGCCTACGGCTCGCTCACCGGCTCAGAAGCCACCTTCGGCCAGTCGTCTACCAACGGAATGAAACTCGCCATCGGCGAGGTCAACGCCGCAGGCGGCATCAAAGGCAAAACCATCGAACTCAAGGTCTACGACGACCAGGGCAAATCGCAAGAGGCCGGCACCGCCGTCACCCGCCTCATCACCAGCGACAAGGTCGTCGCCATTCTCGGCGAAGTCGCCTCATCACTCTCCATCGCAGGCGGACGCGTCGCGCAACAATACGGCGTTCCCATGGTCAGCCCCGGCTCGACCAACGCCCAGGTCACTGCCATCGGCGACATGATCTACCGCGTTTGCTTCGTCGACTCATTTCAGGGCTACGTCATGGCCCATTACGCCACCAACACCCTCAAGCTCAAAAAGGTCGCGATTCTCTACGACCAGACGCAAGCCTACTCAAAGGGCCTCAAAGACGATTTCGCCAAAGCCCTCAAAGACCTCGGCGGAGAAGTCATCACCGAACAGGCATTCTCGGGTGGCGATCAAGACTTCAACGCCCAACTCACCACCATCCGCGACATGAAACCCGAAGCCGTCTACCTGCCCGGCTACTACACCGATGTCGGCAACATCGGCCTGCAAGCGGCGAAGCTTGGCCTCAAAGTCCCCTTCATGGGTGGCGATGGCTGGGATTCCGTCAAGCTCGGTGAAATCGCCGGCACCGCACTCGATGGCGGCTACTACTCAAACCACTACTCCAACGAAGACACCCGCCCCGAAGTGCAAAAGTTCGTCAAAGACTACACCGCCGCCTACGGCGCCGCCCCCGACGCCATGGCCGCACTCGGCTATGACGCCGCGCTCGTGCTCGCTGACGCCCTCAAACGCACCGCCGCCCTTGATGGAAAATCGATCGCCGCCGCCCTCAACGCCACCAAAGACTTTCAGGGCGTGACCGGCAAAATCTCGTTCGACGAAAAACGCAATGCCGTGAAGCCCGCCGTCGTGCTGCAACTCAAGGGCGGCAAACCCTCGTTCGTCGCTCAGGTCGCCCCACCCGGCACCGAAACCCCGCCCCCGGCCGCCACAGAAGAGGCCGCGCCTGCACCCGCCCCCGCGCCGTGACGAAACTCGTCCAGACCATCGTTGACGCCCTCGCCGTCGGCAGCCTCTACGGGCTGATCGCCCTCGGCTACACCATGGTCTACGGCATCCTCAAATTCATCAACTTCGCCCACGGCGACGTCTTCATGCTCGGCGCATGGCTCTCATTCGTCGTCGCCCGCTCACTCGGCCTCACCGCCGCAAGCGACACACCCGGCGTCGCCACCGCCATCGGCATCCTCCTCGCCGCCATGGTCTTCTGCGCCGCCGCCGGATTCGCAATCGAACGCATCGCCTATAAGCCCCTGCGCAAGGCACCCCGCCTCAACGTTCTCATCGCCGCCATCGGCGTCTCGCTCTTCCTCGAAAACGCCGGACAACTCCCCTGGCTGCTCGGCACCCAGCCCCAGCGCATGCCCTCGCTCTTCCCCGCCACAGCCCTCACCTCCATCGCGGGCGTCAGCATCCAGTTCGTCGACCTCTCCGTCTTCGTCCTCGCCTTCGCCCTCATGGCCGCCTTACAACTGCTCGTCTTTCGCACCAGCATCGGCCGCGCCATGCGCGCCGTCTCGCACAACGCACAGGTCGCCGCACTCATGGGCGTACCCGTCGACCGCATCATCTCGCTCACCTTCGTCATCGGCTCGGCCCTCGCCGCCGCTGCGGGCTTCCTCTACGCCGCAAAATACCCCGGCCTCAATCAACCCGCACACACCACATGGATACTTCTCGGACTCAAAGCCTTCGTCGCCGCCGTCGTCGGTGGCGTCGGCAACCTGCGCGGTGCCGTCGCAGGTGGCATGCTCATCGGCGCAGTCGAACTCTTCGGCGCCGCATACCTCTCGCCACACCTGCGCGACATCTACGTCTTCGTCCTCTTAATCGCCGTCCTACTCTTCAAACCCGCCGGACTCTTCGGCAAGGCCGTCACCGACAAGGTGTAACCCTCTGGAGTCGCGCGTGAAGGCCGCAGCACAAAGCGCCCTCAAAACCAACCTCGTACCGCTCGCCATCACGCTTGCGGTCGCAGCCGCGCTCCACTTCGCCATCGCCCCACAGGTCGGCCCCTTCGCCTCAAAACTCCTCACCGACATCGGCATCAACATCGTCCTCGCCGTCTCACTCAACATCGTCAACGGCTTCACCGGACAATTCTCCCTCGGCCACGCAGGCTTCATGGCCATCGGCGGCTATACCGCCGGCATCATTACCTACTACGGCGGATTCGCCCTCTTCGGCTCGACCGCCCAGCAACTCGGCGCCTTCTCACCCGGCGAATTTCTCTTCGTCGCCGGCTGCATCGCGGGCGCACTCGCCGCCGCCGCATTCGGCTTCGCCGTCGGCCTCCCCTCGCTTCGCCTCAAAGGCGACTACCTCGCCATCGTCACCCTCGGCTTCGGCGAAATCCTCCGCGTCACCCTCCAGCGCACCGGCGACGTCATGTTTCTCCCCGATGACATCGCCAACGCCAGCACCCTCACCCGCATCACCAGCGTCGGCGGCTCACTCGGCTTCACCGGCATCCCCTTCTACACAAACCTCTTCTGGGTCACCCTCTTCGCCGGCATCACCCTCGCCACCGCCTACCGCCTCAAATACTCCACCTTCGGCAGAGCCTTCCTCGCCATCCGCGAAGACGAACTCGCCGCCGAAGCCATGGGCGTGCAGACCACCCGCCTCAAAGTCCTCGCCTTCGTCATCTCGGCCTTCTTCGCCGGACTCGCCGGAGCCCTCTTCGCCCACGAGGTCGGCACCACCCTCAACCCGCGCGAACTCGGCTTTCAAAAATCAATCGACATCGTCATCATGGTCGTCCTGGGCGGCATGGGCTCAATCTCTGGCTCAGTCATGGCCGCCGCCGTGCTCACCCTCTTACCCGAAGGTCTGCGCGCCTTCGCCGACTACCGCATGGTCGTCTACGCCCTCGCCCTTATCGGACTCATGGTACTTCGCCCGCAAGGCATCTTCGGCACCCGCGAAATCTGGGAAACACGCCCCTTCGCCGCGTGGATGCGCAGGCGTAGACTCCCCGAATCACCCGGCAAAGGTGGCTCGCCATGACCACACCGCTGCTTCTAGACGTGCAGGGCATCGGCATCTCGTTTGGCGGACTCGCAGCCGTCGCCGGGCTCAACCTCACCATCCCCGAACGTTCGCTGTGCGGACTCATCGGCCCCAACGGCGCCGGCAAAACCACCGCCTTCAACCTGCTCACAGGCGTCTACCGCCCCGACACCGGCAAAGTGCTCTTCGCCGGCGACGACATCACGGGGCTGCGACCCCACGCCGTCACAAAAACCGGCATCGCCCGCACCTTTCAGAACATCCGCCTCTTCTCGCAACTCAGCGTTCTCGACAACGTCAAGGTCGCCCGCCACCTGCGCATCAAATCCGGCCTCCCCGCCGGCCTCTTGCGCCTTGCGAGCCACTTCGAGACCGAGGCCCAAATCGAGACCAAAGCACAGCACCTGCTCTCTGTTTTCGGGCTCGAACATCGCGCCCACGAGCCCGCATCGAGCCTCCCCTACGGCGACCAGCGCCGTCTCGAAATCGCCCGCGCACTCGCCACCGACCCGCGCCTCCTGCTGCTCGACGAACCCGCCGCAGGCATGAACCCCCACGAAAAAGTCGAACTCGCCGCCCTCATCCGCAAACTCCGCGACGACTTCAACCTCGCCATCCTTCTCATCGAGCACGACATGGCCCTCGTCATGGACCTCTGCGAAACCATCACCGTGCTCGACCACGGCGAAGTCATCGCCTGCGGCTCACCCCGCACCGTACAAAACGACCCGAAGGTCATCGAAGCCTACCTCGGCGTACCCATCGACCCCGCCGCCGGTTCAACCGACGCCATACCCCACGCGGGGGCCACACCATGACGATGCTCGCCGTCGAAAACCTCCACGTCCACTACGGCGCGATTCACGCGCTCAAAGGCGTCTCGCTCACCGTCAACGAAGGCCAGATCGTCACACTCATCGGTGCCAACGGCGCTGGCAAAACCACCACCCTGCGCGCCCTCTCGGGCCTCATCACCCCCTCAAGAGGCACCGTCCACCTGCGCAACGAACCCATCACCGGCATGCGCGCCGACCGCATCGTCAAACTCGGCGTCTCACACGTCCCCGAAGGCCGCGGCGTCTTCCCCAACCTCACCGTCGAAGAAAACCTCCAGATCGGCGCCTTCACCCGCAACGACCGCGACGGCATCACCCACGACTTCGACGAAGTCGTCACCCTCTTCCCGCGCCTGCGCGAACGCTGGACCCAACTCGCCGGAACCCTCTCTGGCGGCGAACAGCAGATGCTCGCAATCGCCCGCGCCATGATGGCCCGCCCCCGCGTACTCTTGCTCGACGAACCCTCGCTCGGCCTTGCCCCGCAGGTCGTCATGACCATCTTTCAAATCATCCGCGACCTCAACCAGCGTGGCGTCACCATTCTACTCATTGAGCAAAACGCCCACATGGCCCTTCACGTCGCACACTACGCCTACGTCCTCGAAACCGGCTCCATCGTCATGCACGGCGACGCCCGCGAGTTGGCAAAAAGCGACGCTGTCCGCAAAGCCTATCTGGGCGGACACTAACCCCTTCGCTCGGTCTCTCAACCGCACCGCCACAAGCGAAAAACCACCGCTGCCCCGTTTGCTTTGCCGCGCCGTTGCGCTATCTCATTGAGGTTCGTATCAACGCCCCCCAATCGGAAAGGCCCCTACCGTGCGTCCGCTGCCGCGCGCCCTTTTCGCAAGTCACTCGCTGTGGTTCATCACCGCGGCATCGCTGTGCTTCATCGCCACCACAACCGCCTGCAACGACGACAAAAAACCCATCGCCATCGGCGTCCTCCACTCGCTCACCGGCACCATGGCGCTCAGCGAATCAACCCTCGTCGATGCCGTCAAACTCGCCGTCGATGAAGTCAATGCAACAGGTGGAGTCAACGGCAGCCCGCTCACCCTTGTCATCGAAGACGGCCAGTCAAACCCCGCCACCTACGTCACCGCCGCCCAAAAGCTCATCCTCAAAGACCGCGTCCCCGTCGTCTTCGGCTGCTGGACCTCCGAGTGCCGCAAAACCGTCAAGCCCATCTTCGAAGACAACAAAAGCCTTCTCTTCTACCCCGTCCAGTACGAAGGCATGGAAGCCTCACCCAACATCGTCTACACCGGCGCCGCACCCAACCAGCAAATCATCCCCGCCGTCCGCTGGTGCTTTCGCAACCTCGGTCGCCGCTTCTTCCTCATCGGCTCCGACTACGTCTTCCCACGCACCGCCAACGAAGTCATCAAAGAGCAGGTCAAAGCCCTGCGCGGTGAAATCGTCGGCGAAGCCTACCTGCCACTCGGCACCACCGACGTCGCAGCCGTCATCAAGGCCATCGCCGAGGCCCGCCCAGACGTCGTACTCAACACCATCAACGGCGACACCAACGTCGCCTTCTTCCGCGAGTTTCGCGCGGCGGGCCTCACCGCCGAGTCGAGCCCCGTCATGTCTTTCTCACTCGCCGAAGAAGAACTCCGCTCCATGGGCACCCGCGACGTCGTCGGCCACTACGCCACATGGAACTACTTCCAATCGGTAGACACCCCCGAAAACCGTACCTTCGTCGAAGCCTTCAAAAAGAAATTCGGCAACGACCGCGTCACCGACGACCCGATGGAAGCCGCCTACTTCGGCGTCAAACTCTGGGCCCGCGCCGCCAACGCCGCCAAAAGCACCGCCGTCAACGACGTGCTCGCCCACCTCAGCAACGACAGCCTCGCCGCACCCGGTGGCTCGGTCTTCGTTGACCCCGACAACCGACACACATGGCGCTACGTCCGCGTCGGACGCATCCGCAACGACGGCCAGTTTCTACTTGTCTGGAGCTCCGAGCGCGCCGTCCGCCCCGTACCCTACCCCGTCTACCGCGCCCCCGAAGAGTGGGATGCCTTTCTGCTCTCGCTCAACCGTGAGTGGGGCGGCTGGTCGGCGCCTGTCAAAGCCCCGTCGCAAAAGGGGGCCGCACCATGAGCGCCATCACGCACCAGACCTTCCGCCTCTCCATCACGCGTAAGCTCGTGCTCGCGTTCCTGCTACTCACACTCTTGCCGCTTGGCCTCGTCACCTACCTCGCCTACGCCAACGCCCAAGCCTACCTCGAAGAGGCCGCCGTCACGACCCTCTCGGCCTCGGCCACCGTCAAAGCCACCCAAATCGAGAGCTACTTCGTCGAGCGCACACGCAACGTCGTCACCCTCGCTCGCACCCCCTCGGTGCTCGACGCCATGAGCCTCTTGAACACCGCCTATCAGGCCACCGGTATCGCCTCGCAAGACTACCGCGCCGTCGAGTGGAGCGTGCGCCCATTTCTCGAATACTACCGCGACTCGGGCGGCTACTACGACCTCCTGCTCATCTCGCCCGAAGGCGACATCATCTTCTCGGTCAACCGCGACGAAGACCTCGCCACCAACCTCGTCACCGGCCCCTACCGCAACACCCAGCTCGCCCGCGTCTTCGAGCGCGCCTCGAAAATGATCGAACCCCGCGTCTCAGACTTCGAGTACTACGCCGCCACCAACGAGCCCGCCGCATTTCTCGCCGCACCCCTCAAAGAAGACAACCACCTCGTCGGCGTCATCGCCCTGCAAATGAGCAACTACGAAGTCTACGAACTCGTCGGCGATACGAGCCTGCTCGGCAGCACCGGCGAAATGTACCTCGGCGCACTCGTCGGCGAATACGCCGCCATTCTCACCCCCACGCGCCACGACCCCTACGCCGCCTTCCGCCGCCGCGCAAAACTCGGCAGCGACGAACTACGCCCCCTTCAGGAAGCCGTACAGGGACGCGCCGGAAAGGGCATCTCCATCGACTACAATGGCAAACGAGTCCTCTCCGTCTGGCGCCCGCTGCCAGTCGTCCGCTGGGGCATGGTCGTCAACATCGAAGTCGATGAAGCCTTCGCCCTCGTCAACCGCCTGCGTAACCTCTCTGTACTCATCGGCTTCACCGGCATGCTCTTCGTCGCCATCGTCGGCCTCTGGATAGCGCGCTCAATCTCAGAGCCCATCATCGCCCTCACCCGCGTCACCACCCGCATCGCGACGGGCGACTATACCCACCGCGCACCCGCCGTCAGCGACGACGAAATCGGCGAACTCGCCAAATCGTTCAACACCATGGCCTCGCGCATCGAAGAACGCACCGAGGCCCTCGCCCGCGCCAACAGCGAACTTCGCTCATATCAAGAGCACCTCGAAGACCTCGTCGAGGCCCGCACCTCAGACCTCGCCCGCGCAAACGCCGAGCTGGCCCGCGCCCGCGACCAGGCCGACGCCGCCAATCAATCCAAGAGCCAGTTCCTCGCCAACATGAGCCACGAGCTGCGCACCCCGATGAACGCCATCATCGGCTACAGCGACATGCTTCGCGAAATCGCTCAGGAAGAAAACCTGCCCGACTTCGAAGCCGACCTCGCCAAAATCAGCGCCGCTGGCGCACACCTGCTCGGCCTCATCAACGACATCCTCGACCTCTCCAAAATCGAGGCCGGCAAGATGCAAATCTACCTCGAAACCTTCACCCTCGAAGACGTCATCAAAGAGGTCGTCTCCACCGTCACCCCACTGCTCGAAAAAAACAAAAACTCCCTCAAAGTCGAGATTCCACAAAACATCGGCGACATGCGCAGCGACATCACCAAACTGCGCCAGTCACTCTTCAACCTCCTCAGCAACGCCTCCAAATTCACCCAGAACGGAACCATCACGCTTCGCGTCACCGCCGACCCCGGTGATGGACACGAGATGCTCAGCTTCGCCGTGACCGACACCGGCATCGGCATGTCGCAAGAGCAGCTCTCACGCCTCTTCAAGCCCTTTACCCAGGCCGACAGCTCGACCACACGCAAGTACGGTGGCACTGGCCTGGGGCTCGCCATCACGAGGCACTTCGCCGAAATGCTCGGTGGCGCGATCGAGGTCGCGAGCGCACTCAACCAGGGCTCAACGTTCACCATCCGCCTGCCCCGCTACTCCATCCCCCAGGAGCCCGAGCCACACGCCACCCTCAGCCTCGATACCACCGCACCCACCACCAACATCCTGCCGGCCCCCACCACCGCACAACTCGCCGAGCAGATGCGCCAGACCACAGGACGACGCGACGATCGCATGCCCATTCTCGTCATCGACGACGACCCCTCCGTCCGCGACCTCGTCAGCCGCTACCTCGAAAAAGAAGGCTACCGCGTCGTCCTCGCCCAACGTGGAGACGAGGGGCTCAAAGTCGCAAAAATCCTCCGCCCCGCCGCCATCCTCTGCGACGTCGTCATGCACGGCATGGATGGCTGGTCGGTGCTCACTGCCCTCAAAGGCGACCCCGACACCGCCAACATCCCCGTCATGATGATCTCGATGGTCGACGACAAAGAGCAGGCCTACTCGCTCGGTGCCGCCGACTACCTCGTCAAACCCTTCGCCCGCGAGCGACTGCTCGACGCCCTCTCGCACGCAACAGGCACCACCACCGGCACCGCAACCCATGCCCTCGTCGTCGAAGACAGCCCCGAGAGCGCACAGATGCTCGCCCAGATGCTCGCCGGCCTAGGCCTCAAAGCCGACAAAGCCAGTAACGGAAAAGAAGCCCTCGCCTACCTCAAAGACAAACGCCCCGACGTCATCTTTCTCGACCTCATGATGCCCGAGATGGATGGTTTCGAGTTTCTCGTCGAAGCTCGCCGCAACCCTGACCTCGCAAAAATCCCGGTCATCGTCGTCACCGCCCGCGACCTCGACCCACGCGAGCGTGAGATGTTGAGCGGCAACGTCAAAAACGTCCTGCAAAAAGGCGCCTTCACCAAAGTGCAAATCGAAGTCGAACTGCGCCGCGCCCTCAAAGACCGCACCACCACCACCTCACAGCCCGGCTCAACCCTGCCCGGTTCAACCCTGCCCGACAAGCCAACCCCCCAAAGCTGACCCGCTCACTCAACCACGCTCACTCGACGCCGGTCACTCGACCCGCCGCACCACGCCCGGTCGCACCCGAAACATCTCTGGCACCAACGTCTCGGCCCCATGCCACGTGCAAACCTCGTGCGGCTCGCCGCCCACCTTGAACCACTCATTCACCCCACCCGGACACTCCTGCCCCACCAAAAGCCCCGACAACGCACACACCCGCCCCTGTACCACCCCATCCGCCCCATCTGTCGCATCGATCAACCCCGCCCCATACCGCTCTGCCGCAAACGTCAGCACATCACGCAAAATCGGACCCGCGCCCGACACCCCCGACACCCGCTGCATCGGCACATCTTCCACATTGCCCACCCACACCGCGACCGTCACCGCCTCGGTAAAACCCACCGCCCAGTTGTCGCGAAACGCCTGCGACGTACCCGTCTTCACCGCCGCGCGAAACGGCATCGCCAGCACCGACCGCCTGCCAAACGTCATCGCCCGCGCCTCATCGTCAGCCAGTATGTCGCTCACGACAAACGCAGTCGCCGCACCCATCACCGTCTCGCTCGCCCCACGTGGCGCCAAATTCAACGCCCCCCCCGTCGCATCGTGGGCCTCGATAACCATCTGACTCGCGACCGTCGTCCCGCCCCGCGCCAACACCGCATACCCACGCGCAAGGCTCAACAACGACACCTCACCATTACCCAGCGCCAACCCCACCCCATACTCATCGGCCTGCCGCGTCAGCTCAAGAAACCCCACCCGCCGCAAAAACGTCAGCCATCGCCCCACACCCAGCTCGGCCAACACCGCCGTCGCCGCCACATTCAGCGACGCCCCAAGGGCCACCCGGTACCTCACCGGCCCATGAAACTTCCCGTCGTAATTTCGCGGATGAAACTCACCATCGCCCCCCACAAACGCCGTCGGAACATCCGCCGCAATCGACGCCGCCGTCCTCCCCTGCTCAAGCGCAAACGCATACAAAAACGGCTTCAACGTGCTACCCGGCTGCCGCAACGCCAGCGCCGCGTTGTACGCCCCCGCAATCCGCTCATCCCAATAATCGCGCGACCCAGCCATCGCCAGCACCGCCCCACTGCGATTGTCAAACACCACCACCGCCCCCGTCCGCGCACCACGCTCAGTCAACGACTCCAGCCGCTCACGCAGCGCAGCCTCCGCCCGCCCCTGCACATCGAGATCAAGCGTCGTCCGCACCGTCGCCGCCGTCTGCAACCTCGCGTCGACCTCGCGCCGCACCAGATCAACAAAATGCGGAGCAAAAAAACGCCCAGCCCGCGCCGCAAACCGCAACGGCTCTCGCAGCGCCCGCTCCATCGCCGCCTCATCAATCGCCCCATGCCGCACCATCGCCCGCAGCACGTGCGCCATCCGCCCCTTCGCACGCGCTGGCTGCCGATACGGATTCAACAACGTCGGCGCGTTCGGCAGACCCGCCAGCAACGCCGCCTGCGCAAGACTCAGGTCACTCGACGGAACCCCAAAGTAAAGCCGCGACGCCGCCTCGATACCCGCCACCCGATTGCCATACGGCGCGCGGTTCAAATAGTGCTCAAGCACCCCATCTTTCCCAAGCCGCCAATGCAGTTCGAGCGCCGCCACCGCCTCGACGACTTTCGACCCCATCGTCCGCTCGCGCGGCACCAGCAACCGCACAAGCTGCATCGTCAACGTCGATGCCCCACTCACCACGCGCCCCGCCACCACGTTGTCGCGCACCGCCCGCATCAGCGCCACGCCATCCACCCCGGGGTGCCGCCCAAACCGCCTGTCTTCAACCGCCACCGTCGCCGCCACCACATGCGGAGAAACCCGCGACAGCGGCACCCACGTCGCCCTGCCGCTATCGCTGCGCGCATCTTCACGCAGCAACCGCCCCTCGCGGTCGAGCATTTTTAGCGACGCAAACCCATGCGGAACAACCGCATCCGGCACCCGACACGCCACCACAGCGATCGTCACGGCAACGATCACCATCGCGCTCACCACCGCGATCACCGCGACGAGCCTGCCGCCCCCGCCAAGACCGCTCAGCCCGCGTGACGTCTCGCCCTGTGCCACGTCGAACTCTCCATCTCAGCACCCGTCAATTTCGCTCGACCACACTCACCGTCGCAGCCGCACCCCGCCCAAACCGCGTCGCGTCATACATCTCTTCAACTCGCGTCGGTGGAGCAAAAAACACCCCCGGCGCATTCACCCGCGCCACATACGCAAACCCGTGCCGCCCCCGCGAAAGCTGACGCATCGCAAACACCACCCGGTCGTCACGCAACTCGCGATGCGCCGACGCCGCACCCCACGTCTCATTCGCACTGCGCTCACCCGACCGCGCCGCCTGCGCATCTTCAGTCGCAAGCGCTGCGTTCACCGCCTCAAACCCCGCCGGAAGCGCATCATCCACCACCACATGCACCCCATCGGCTTCGGCCTCGACATCAATCGCAACCCGCACAAGGTCACCCACCCGCGGCGCAGAAGAGAGCGGCGCACCGGCAAGCGTCGTGTAGCGCCGCGCCACGCGAAACATCTTCCCCGTCGGCGGAGGCGCCGCATCACGCGCATAGGCGTAAGACATCACCAGCGAAAAAAAGACATCACCCACCCCGCTGCGCGTCAACGCCACATCGAGCGGACCCGCCCCAGCAAACTCGGTAACCCGTCCACGCGCCGCCGTCAGCGTGCGCGTCGCGTTCAACTCGGCAAGCGTCTTGCCACCGAGCGCAACCTTCGCCCCCGCCCCTTCGGTCGATCGCCCCGTCGTGTACCGCTGCAACGCCATCAGCGCCCTCGCCGTCGCCTGCGTCGTAAACTGCTCCGCACCAAAACCACCCGCCACCAGTGTTCGCGCGAGTTTCGCCGTCAGCGCATTCGCACCATCGGCCTCGACCATCGCCGCAAACACCGCCGCCGCATCCATCGCCTCATTCCACCAGATCGCTCGCAGCTCGGGCTGCGCCGCACCCTTCACCACCGCGAGATCACCCCGCTCTTCAATTGCCCCCTTCACCTCACCCAACAACACCTCACGCTGCTTGCTCGTCGGTGCCCGCCGGTGAAACGCCTCAAGCAACGCCGCCTTTGCCATCAACGGAAGATTCCCGCGTGCGTCGAACGCAACCTCTTCGCGCGCCACATCGGGCTTACCCGCCCGCGACAGCACATCGAGCGCCGCCACCCGCTGCATCGCATCGACAACCGGCGACCCACCAGAAAGCTGCGGCCGCTCACCATTGAGATACCCCTGCACGTAGGTCAGCGCCCCGTCGATCACCTTCTGCGACACCGCATACCGCGCCGCCTTCGCCTCAATCAGCCCCCGCAACACGTACGTCGTGAGATACGGGTCGGCCCCCCACCGACACCCCGGATAATAATCAAACCCGCCATCGTAACACTGAAACCGCGGCACCTCTGCGACAAACGCAGCCACCCACTCGCGCGCCTTGTCGGTCGGCACCGCATCGAGCCCCAGTCGGTCGCCCAAATCAGCCGCCGCAATCAATGGCATCACCCGCGACATCCGCTGCTCCAGACACCCATATGGATACTCTACAAGGCTCGACAGCTTGCGCTCCATCGCCGCAAGCGGCGCCGACGACAACGTCGCACTCAGCACCTTCGCCTGCGCCCCATCGGGTACTTTTAACGTCCGCGTAGCATCCGCCGACAAGAACCCCTCCTGCACCACCACATCGCCTATTCGGCTGTCTCGCACCGGAAGCTTCACCTCGACCGCATCTCGCTCGTCACCCATCTGCGCCTCAAACCGCAACGACGCTTCACCCAGCGCATCCGTCGCTCTCAGCCGAAACCGCACAGCCGTCGAACCACCCCGCGAGACCGCCACCTCGCGTTCGGTCTCGCCCTCAATCGTGAGTAACTCTTTCGTGTACGCAGCGAGGCGCACCGTTACCGTGCCATCCGCCTCGGTCGCGTTGTTGACCACGACCCCGCCCAGCAACTCGTCGCCATTGCGCACGAAACGCGGCATCGCCGCACGCAGCATCAACGGCTTCGCCACCTTAAAGCGCCCGTCGCCCTTACCAAAATGGTCGCTCGCAGAAGCCGCCACCGCCATCACCCGAAACTCGGTCAGGTTATCGGGCACCACAAAATTCACGCTCGCCCGCCCCTCCGCATCCGTCACAACCGACCCCGAATAAAACGCGACCGGTTCAAACCGCGCCCGCAACTCGGCATCTTCCGCCCCCATCGCGCCGCCACCGCCCCCCTCCTCGTCGCCCTTCACCCCAAAGCTGCGCTGCCCAATCACATGCAGCCGCGACTGCGCCGTCTGCACCCGCAACGGAACCCCACCAAAGAAGAACCCATACGGATTCGGCGTCGCAAACCCCGTCAGCGAAAGCACCCCCTCATCAACCACCATCACCGCCAACTCCGCCGCACGCGGCTTACCCTCCCCATCCGTCACCGCAAACGACACCGCCGCACCCTCACCCGGACGATACCGCCCCGCCATCGGCTTCACCGCCACATCCAACCGATGCCGATCATCACTCACATTGAGCGCCACATACCCCATCTTGAAATCGGGCTTCTGCGCCGCAAGCTCGGCCTCGCCCCCCTTCGACCCCGCCGCAAGTGGACGCCGTCCACGCAACAACGTCACCGACACATACGCGTTCGGCTGCATCGCCTCCGTCACCGGCACCTCAACCGTCGTCGCCGCCCCACCCAGCTTTCGCCGCTCGCTCGACAACACACCATCTCGCTCGACCGTCACAATCGCATCGGTCTCAGCCCACGGCGACTTCACCAGTATCCGCGCCACATCACCCGGTTTGTACTTCGACTTGTCGGCCACAAGCTCGATGCGGTCGTGGTCATATCGCTGCCAACCAATCTCACCCGCACCCACCGCGTAAAACGACGTGTACCCCGTCACCGCCACAGCCTCACTCGCAAGCGACTTCGACCGCGCCCCCGCTTTGCCCCCAACCTCGGCCACGCCGCGCACCACATAACTACCCGGCTCTTTCGCGACAAACTCACACGCCACGGGCTCGCGCCCCGTCGTCACCTCACACTCCCCCGCCTCGCTCTCGACAAGCTCGTTCGTCCAATACGCGCCACCCCCCGCCGCCGCCACCTGCTTTGCCACCCACGTCTGCCGCGAGAGCTTCAACACCACCTTCGCCCCTGCCGTCGCGCGGTCTTTCGTATCGACCACCACCGCCTGCACCGTCATCGGCTTACCCACCTCGCCAAGATACCCCGCCGCCCGCAACCCCAGATAATGCCGCGTCGGATGCACGAGCACCCGTGCCGACGAACTCAGCGTCTGCCCCGAATCATCGGTCACACTCGCAACCACATTGAGCCGCGTCGGCACACTCAACCCCGACAGCTTCAACCCATGCCGCACCGTCACCTTGCCATTCGCCGCGAGCTTCGCCTCGTCACTGTGAAACGTCGTCATCTCGAACCCAAGCCCCGCCGGGTCCGGACCAAACCTGAACTCCGCAAACGACGACGATGCAAAAAGCTCATCATCGCGCGTCAGCGACCACTGCACGCTCTTGCCCTGCATCGGCGCACCGAACAGATAGTCGCCCGAAATCGTCGCCGCGAGCGTCTCGCCATTCATCAATTCCGCAGATGCGGGCGTAACCCCCACGCGAAACTCCGCCGCCCGATACTCTTCAACGCGAAACGACGTATCGCCATGCCCTTCACCCCACGAAAGCGTCAGCTTCGCCCCATCTTCACCCTTCTCCAACAGGCGCGCCCGCACATCGACAACCCCAAGCCCGCTCGCCTTCGCAATCTCATACGTCCACACCGCCGACCCAAACCCATTCGTCACCACCGTCTGCCGCGCCACCTCTTCATCGCCCCTCATCATCACCAGCAAAACCGACGACCCCTCTTTCGGCGCACGCAACCCATCATTCGTCCACTCACGCGCCACGACGCGTATCCGCGCCTTATGCCCCGGACGATAAACCCCCCGCTCGCTATGGACAAAAACCCGCGCCCCCGCCGCCTTCCAGTTCCACGTGTCGGCATCCACATTGAACTGCCACGGCTCAATCCCCTCGCTCCACGCCGTGTTGAGCACCGCGAGATCATCGTTGAACCGCGCAAACACAAACAGCCGACGCGGCCACGCATCGCCCTCAACCAACGCCTCACGCGCTACCTGCACATGCCCTGCCGCATCGGTCGTACCCGTAAACAGCGCCCGATTCGCGTCATCGCGCACGCTCACCGTCGCCCCCGCCACCACCGATGCATCCGACAGCCGATTCACCCACACATCGAGCAACCGCGCCCCCAGCTTCGCCGTCACACCCAAATCGGTCACCACGACGAGCCGCCGCGTCCGCGTCTCGACCGCCTTACCACCCACATCCGTCGTCCCCACCACATCCAGCAACAGCGGAGCGCCCGCCTCACCGCGAAGGTGTTTCTCAAGCGCAAACTCGACCCGCTTGAACGTCAGCCGACTCTCCTGCGTGTCAACGTTCTCGCTAAACGTAAAATTCTTCGCGTCCGAAAAGTCGATGCTCGCTGGCGGCTTCCCACTCGCACCACCTGCCCCGCCTGCACCGTCACCACTGCCTTCGCCACCGCCATCACCAGACCCCTCGTAATAACCCGCCCCACCGCTATCGACCGAACTGAGGAGATTCGCCCCCCGCAACGCTGGGACAAAATCATCTTCCTTCAACTGCCGCGACCGCAGCGTCACCCGAGAAATGTTGCGAAACATCTCCGAGTGACTCGGCGAAAGGCTCGCCTCCAGCACACCAAACGCCCGTTGCCACTTGATCTCAGGCTCATAGTCGCCCGTTTCCACCGCAAACGTCCGATCATCGGGCGTCGTCTGCCCAAACCCATCTTTCATCCCCCGCAAAATCGTCACCCGATACCGCGTGTTCGGCGAAAGCCGTACATGCCAGAACGTCCGCCCCTCCTGATTCCACGCACACTCGACCCGCTGCGCCGCCGGCTCAAACACCGGCAGCGCATTTTCACCGCACGACACCGGATTCGTAAAATCGGCCCACAACGTCGTCGGCGGAGCACACCCCTTGCACGGCGTCACCCCCTTCACCTCGAGCGGCCCATACGTGCGAAACACAAGCGACAACGCCGCCCCCGTCGCCATCGCACCCGCCTTCGGCACGAACCCCGCCTTCACCACCACCTCATACGTCGAGTCGGCCTTCAACGACTCCAACGCCCGCACCGAAAACATCGTCTCGACATTGCTGTAGCTCCGCTCCCACTCCTGCAAAACCGGACGCTCAACCGTCGCCGGCACCACCTCAAACGGCACATCAAGCGACGCCGAAGCACCCGGTCGCCGCCGCAACTCAAACGCCTTCGCCAACGCATCGAGGTCAAACGCCTGATTCAACGTCACCCGCACCTGCGTATCGAGCGCAAGTGACCTTGAATCGTTCGCCGGACTCGACGACGAGATCACCACCCCCGGCGTCTGAAACGTAAACACCACATCTTCCGCAAGCGTCGCACCACTCACCCCGCGCACGCCCTTCGCCACCGTCACCGTAAACTTCGTCGATGCCGGCAAATACCCCCACGGAACATACCTGAGCGACGACGGCGTCACCCACTCGACCCGCCCCGGAATCTCCGGCTCTACCCGCAACACCGCATCGGGCTCGCGCGCCCCCGCCGCACCCGGGTCAAACAGCGGCTCAGAAAAGCTCACCTGCACCACCTGCTCGACCGTCTCACCCTTTGGTCCCGCATACGTCACCGTGAGGCCGCCCACCTTTTCACCACCCGCCGCCTGCGACGCATCGCCACCTTTCGACGCCCCCTCGCCGCACTGACACCCCACCCCAAAAACCGCCAACTGCGCTGCAGAAAGCACAATCAGCCAACGCCGCATCACGCCAACAGAGACGCCAGACGAGCCACCGCCAATGCGGCCCGCACGCTCGCTCATCACGTCGTTTCGCTTCACGTTCTTATCCACTTTAACCACCTGCTCAAAGCTATCTGTCTTGCTCACGTTTGCGACCCGACCCGTCGTGCCGCTCGGCGCGAGGTTTCCCCGGCGGCGCAAGCACGCAGCGGTCGCCCTGCTCGTTTTCACTCACGCTCGCGCCGCTCTCGTTCACCTGTACTTCGGGTGCCACTCGTACACCGCAACCGGTGTTCGCCGAAAGCGTCCCCCCGACCCATTCGACACGCACCGGCCCCGTCGCCAGCAACCCGTCACCGCGATTCGCCTCGACCCGCGTCGCCACCACACGCGGAGCCGCACGATCAGTCACATAAAACCCACCATCGCCGTTCTCACGCACCGTCAACGACCGATAATTCCCCGCCGATTGCCCCGCCAGCATCAACCCCACCCGTGCGTTACCCGCGATAACCGTCGCATCCACCTCTGGCGTCGCCGCATCCATCACCGAGAACCCCACCCCATACAGCGAGACGCCCTGCACACCCGCGCCCTTCGCACCATCGCCCTTCGCACCCTCACTCTTCGCACCATCACCCCGCCCCGCTGCCACTTCTTTTCGTGCAGGCCCGTTCACCTCGACCCACGAACCCACAACCCGCGCGTCGCTCTCACCCCCCAGCGAAAACCCACCCACCACGTTGCGCATCACCCGACACCGCTCAAAAAGCGCACGCGACCCCCCCCCCGCCTCGACCCCCAACCCCCCGTTGTCCGTCCCCCTCC